>JAICJP010000435.1 GCA_025928375.1 Candidatus Sulfotelmatobacter sp. | reverse complement strand
GCAGGATTCACATACTCAATGACTCCTTGCCGGTCCGTGATGACCACGGTGTCGGGAGATTGTTCCACCGCGCTGGAGAGCTTGCGCAACGACTCCTCGGCCGACCTCTGCTCCTTCTGCATGGAATGCAAGGCCATCGTGCTGCGAATGCTGCGCACCAGCGTGGCCCCGTCGAGTTGTGACTTGGCCACACAATTCCAGTTCCCGGAGTGAATGAGCTCCGCGATCGTTCTTTCGTCGGCATTCTCTGTGAGCAGAATGAAAGGCACCGACCGGCCGGCGTGATGGAATTCCGTGAGCAGCCGTATCGCTTCGGCATTGCCGGTTTCATGTTCAAAGAGGATCAGCTCGTAAGGCTTCTGCTGCAACATGCAATGCGCCTCGTCGAGCGAACGCGCATGATCGAGCTCCGCCGGAAGCATGCCGCTGTTCCGTTCCAGAATCTCGCGAATCAGGAAGAAGTCCTCCTCTTTTTCCCCGACTAGCAGAACCTTCAGAGGACATTGCGCGATTTGAATGCCTGTTGCCACCAGGATTGCTCCACTACCGGTTACCATCGGAATCTGCTGCAGAGAAGTTTAGGCAACAGCCCCTTCGTGAGCTTTCCAGTTTCGCGCGGCCGCTGCGCTTGGAATGCCAGCGCTGATTAGAGGATAATTAGAACCGAGCGGGTGCCACATGTACCGGACTTCGATCGTTCTGCTTGCTCTCGCAACCCTGGCCAGCCAGGTGGCGGCCCAGTCCTCGCCAGCAACCAACGAGATCACCATCCGACTTTCTTCCGCCAAACCATCGGTAGACACAGGCCTCGACTTGCACTCCGGCGACCTGGTGAAAATAACGGCGTCTCCGGCCTCCCCGGCTTCATTCGCCTGCAACCCCGCGGGTTTGACCCCAGCGTCTGCTGCCACTGATGCTCTTCCGCTTCCGGCAGCCCCCTCCGGCGCTTTGATCGCGCGTCTCCATGGCCAGGGTTCCACGCCAGTCCTGATTGGCTCAGAACACGAACTGAAAATTGAAGAAGCTTCCCATTTGCTGCTCGGAATGAATTTCTCCGGCAAGCCATCCTGCGACGGAGACATGGTTGTAACGGTTCAGAAGACTCCGGCAGACTCGGCAGCCAAGGAAACTGCTCAACAAGTAAGTCGCGGACAGCAACTGAAAACCCAACTCGGAACCGCCGCCCAGGTCTTCATGCAAGGACAATTCGGTCTCGGGAAAAATGAATCCGGCAGTTCCAGCGCGGTAACTCCCGGTTCATCCGCGACCACGAGAAGCACGGAGCCTGCGACCGTTTTGAAGACCTCCGACGCCCCTCTCGATGGCGATCTGCGCAAGAAAATCGACAGCCTTCCCCGGCGGGTTAACGATCAATTCAACAATCTCGGCGACATGGTCAATTTCGTGATCGTCGGTTCGCAGAAGGATGTGCAGGCTGCGCTCGACGCCGCCACCTGGCATGTCGCCGACACCAGCAACACCATGGCCGCAATTAACGCTGCGGTCCAGACCTATGGCAGCAAAGATTACCTCGCCATGCCGATGAGTACCCTGTTCCTCTTTGGCCGCAAGCAGGATTTCGGCTACGAGATGGCCGAGCCCATTGCCATGGTCGCCAGCCGCCATCACTTCCGCATCTGGAAGGCGCCCTTCACCTGGAAAGACCACGAGGTCTGGGTGGGCGCGGGTACTCACGATATCGGTTTTGCCAAGGACCGCCGCAACAATAACGTGACCCATAAGATCGATCCCGCAGTGGACGGCGAACGCGACAACATCGGCATCAGCCTGCAGAAGACCAAACTCGCCAAATCCATGGCCTACTATCTCCCCCCAAATCCCGTGCATGACGCCAAGAATGCCACCGGGGACGGCTACCGGTCCGACGGCCGTTTGCTCGTAGTCTTTCTGCAATAAACAAATCAATTCAAATCAAGAAAACACATTCCTGCAAATATTTGTTAACCAAATCGTTGTATCCCCGTCTAATTTTCTAGCTAACGGGACCGTTGGATTGGCCTAAAAAATCAACGGAACTCGGGGCTCGCAGCTTGCGTATCGAATAACAACTGGGGTTCTGCCTGCCGGATAAGAGCTGCCTTGTTTCGGCACCATGATGGGGTCTGAAGGCGCTGACCTGCACGGCGCTTTCCACAACGCGTCCGCTTCTGGGGGAGAAATGGAAAACGGTCAGATTTATAACAGTTCGTTCCCGCAAAGATACGACATTGGCCATGTGCAGGAAGTTGTACGCCAGGCGCACGAAGAATTGCGTCAACTGCTACAACAGCGCTCAGAGATCATGAAGCGCATTGGAACCGTCAAGCAGACGATCTCCGGACTCGCCAATCTGTTCGGCGATGCCGTGCTCAATGAGGAACTGATGGAATTAGTGGACCGCAAAACCAGCGGCCGCCAGCCCGGGTTCACCAAAGCCTGCCGCATGATCCTCATGGAATCCGGCCGCGCTATGAGTTCGCGCGATATATGCGACTATTTCCAGGAAAAGCTGCCGGCATTGCTGGCCCGGCACAAGGATCCTACCGCGTCGGTCACCACCGTCCTGAATCGCCTGGTCGAATACGGCGAGGCCGAGGCCGTGATGGCGAATGGCAGGCGTGCCTGGAAATGGGTCGCCGACAGCGCTTCGAATTCAAATCAGCGCTCCGATCAGCATGTCACTTCCAGCGTTGCGTAACAGCTGTGGTTAAGCTACAAGTTAGGAACTGAGGCTTGAGCGCCAGTGCTGCCGCCGCTTACGCCGGCGGCAACAGCATCCCCTTTTCCAGATGCCGGGTCACGTGGGCATACGATGCCGCGTGCGGATCGTGCGTCACCATCACAATCGTCTTCTGGAAATCTTCGTTAAGCCTCTTCAGAATTTCCAAAATCTCCGTCGCGGAATGGCTATCCAAGTCTCCGGTAGGCTCGTCCGCCAGCAGCAGAGTCGGATCGCTCACAATCGCCCGCGCGATGGCCACGCGCTGTTCCTGTCCACCCGATAGTTGCTTGGGCAGATGGTGAACCCGATCCTCCAGTCCCACGAGCTTCAATGCGGTCATCACGTGATCCCGCCGCTGTTGGGCGTTGAGCTTGGTCAGAAGCAGCGGCAACTCAACATTCTCAAAGGCTGAGAGCACCGGAATCAGATTAAACGTCTGGAATACGTACCCAATGTGCTCATTCCGCCAGCGCGCAATTTGCGCATCGCTGAAGCGGAAAATGTCCTGCCCTTGCACCAGCAGTTCTCCGGACGTGGGCCGGTCAATCGCCGCGATCATATTCAGCAGCGTTGTTTTGCCCGATCCCGACGGCCCCATGAGCGCCAGGAACTCCCCTTTGCCGATGTCGATCGAAACATCATCCAGCGCGGTCACCTGGAACGCATCCCGCTTGAATACTTTGCTCACGCCGCGAACCTGAACTACCTTGCTCCCCGTGGCAATGTTGGATTGTGCGACTGTGCTCATGATTGCCCCTTGATTTT
>JAICJP010000470.1 GCA_025928375.1 Candidatus Sulfotelmatobacter sp. | reverse complement strand
TTCTTGGCCGGGCTGGCGGTGCCGGTGAGCACGCCCAGTACTTCGTCTTCCTTCATGATGATGAACTCTTCGCCATCAATCTTGATTTCCGTGCCGGCGTATTTGCCGAACAGGATGCGGTCGCCTTCTTTTACGGCCAGCGGGAAGGTCTTGCCTTCGTCGTTGGTGCGGCCTTTGCCGGTGGAGATGACTTCGCCCTCCTGGGGCTTGTCCTTGGCCGAGTCCGGGATGATGATGCCCCCACGCGTGGTGGTGGATTCCTCAACCCTGCGGATCAGGATGCGGTCGTGAAGCGGTGCGAATTTCGCCATAATTCTGACTCCTTTCAGGTAGTTAGAAGGTTGAACTGCTGCGATTTAAATCTCTGTAACCCTATGAATCGGATGGGTAGGCTGCGGAGTGTTAGCACTTGAGCCTATCGAGTGCTAATTATAAAGAGAGGCGGGGAGGTTGTCAAGGGGCCAGGGCAGGCAGGGCACGGGCACGATCCAGCTCGTGCCCTCCTCACTTTGCAATCATCCCGACACGACGAGGCCTGCTAAACCCGAGCGGGCGTCGTTAGAAGTTATAGCCGAAAATCGCGCGGAGTTTGGGGGCTGGGCCTGAATACAAGCTGGTCTTCAGTTCGACGAACATCCCCCGGCGGTGTTGCATGCCGGCTAGAACGTTGAACCCGGTCTCGTAATCAAAATTCCCGAAGTCAATATTTCTTCCCTGCTGGAAATTCTGGTGAATAAAGATGAGCGCGGGTCCGGCGCCGACGTAGGGTGTCCAGTTATTCCGCCGATTCGAAGGGGAGAAGCGATACGTGGCTTCCAGGTTAATGGCGACCAGGTCCGTGACCTCCCCGAAGGCAAACTCCGCATTCGGGCGGAATACGACTCGGGGATGGAAGATCGGTCCTATTTGCGATTGGACGCCAAACAGGAACAGCTCGGGATCGAAGGCTTGGCCAAGCCGAACTCCGGCATGCCAGCGCCGGCTTTCGCGCCGAATATCACTCTCGATATCCCGCACCTTGGCGGGGACGGGCGCCGCCTGCGCACTCTTGTCCGGGGTAGTTCCTTTGGCATCGAGCACCGTGACGTCGGTGGCGCTACGTGTGCCATTGTCGTCCGGAGCACCCGCGGTCACGCGAACTCGCGCGCCTGCCACGAGCGACGCTGCCTTCACCGAGCGGCGATCGTAGGTAAACAAGTGATATTCGTTATCGTCACTTCTCACCACCAAAGTGTTTCGTGTGGAGGAAACCACGGTGCCTTCTACGGGAGCCTCGTTTCCTGCTTGTGCGGAAGTATTTTCCTGACCATGGGCTGGAATGCTTGAGAACGTTGAAAGGAGTAGAAGAGAGCCTAAAAAAGACACGATAAGGGTACGCATTGTTCTTCTTTCTACTGCTGGGGCCCGCATACAGGGGAAATGTCCTGGCGAACGTGGCAGTTGGTGAGAGACTACGGGTTAGTGCAGCGGCAGTCGATCAGGTAAGCAAGGCATTTCCAGCTCTGCTCCCACCTAAGAGTCAGGTTGGCGCCTATAACGCGGAATGACCCAGGTACCACCGTTCCTCCTGTCAGAATTTGTCTTGCCTGACAACAGATCATCTATCGCGTCGACACAGAGTGGTTGGCGTCGGAAGCGGGTGGGGCGTCCTGGACACGATCCTTCCATTCGCCGCCACGACCCAGCCAATACTGAATCGCCGAGTGGACGGTCGCACCGGCATAAAACATCGCGACCAGCGGAAGCGCGAGGGCCCACAGCGGTGAGAGCGAGTAGAACCGCACCATGGGCATGAAGGAAAAAGTCATCAACAGCCATGCCGAAGCGCCGAACAGCGTCGCCCAGCCTCCGAAGAAAAGCAGAACGGGCGGCGCGGCATAAGTTACAGAGAGTCCTATCATCGTTCCGATCAATAGCCAGACTGAGTGGTTCAGTTGGTAAAACGCGTTGCGTGAGATCATGCGCCCGATCACCCCAAAGCTGACATAGGGCCGGATGCTTCTGGCATTCTTAGTGACTCCCAACCAGATGCTGCCCGTGCGCTTGATTTCCCGGGCCAGGGCACAGTCATCGATCAGTTCGTGGCGGATGGCGGCGACGCCTCCGATTCCGGCCAAAGCTGCGCGCCGGACCAGAATGTCTCCTCCGGCCGCCGCTGCGGTTTTGTGCATCTTGCGGTTAACCCAGGCCGGCGGATAGAGCATGAAAAAGAAGAAAACGTAGGCGGGAATCAGGGCACGTTCCGCAAAAGATTCACAGCGCAGTGTGACCATCATCGAGACCAGATCGTGATTGCCCGCTTGCGCTAGTGATACCACCGCAGAAATGCTTTGCGGAGCATGTGCAATATCGGCGTCCGTGAAGAGGAAATAGTCTGGAGCGAACGCGGAGGCCCGTTCCACTCCTTGAGCTAAGGCCCACATCTTTCCAGTCCAACCGGCAGGCAGAGGAGCGGAAGCAATCACGGTCACCCGTTCGCCGTGCTCAGAGGCCACATCACGCACTACAGCGGCGGTTTCATCCGAGCTCTGGTCATCGACCACCACGATATGCAGCGGACCGGGGTAATCCTGGGCGAGCAGGGACTGAATGGTGTGCGCGACGACATCGGCCTCGTTGCGAGCGGGAACAATGATGGCTATACGGGCAGCCGACGGAGATCCCGAGCCCGGAGCAGAGGCACCCACCATTCGCCAGAACATTCCTCGAGCCCCGATCAGGTATAGCCATATCAGGCAG
>JAICJP010000063.1 GCA_025928375.1 Candidatus Sulfotelmatobacter sp. | reverse complement strand
CACGGCGCGAAAGAAGATCCCAACAAGGTTGTCGAGTGCCTGGTGGCTTGCGACGAACAAAGGGGAATCCTGATCATCGTGCGCGATCCTGGCGAAGGATTCCATCCTGAGGAGATTCCGAGCTGCACGATCGGCGACAATCTATATTCCAATCACGGCCGCGGAATTTTCCTGATTAACCAGTTGATGGATGAAGTCAAGTTCCACAAGAACGGGACCGAAATTCACATGGTGAAGCACTGACGCGCTGACCCCGACCCTTATCATTGTCTCTGTCGAGTGCCGACGCACATTCGACAACAAATCGAATCGTGTTAAGACATGACTCACTTGTTGTGGCGGTACGCAGGCGCGCTTCTGACCGGAGTTGGCATCGGCTTTCTGGGTGGGTTGTTTGGCAAAGGGGGCAGTGCGGTGGCTACGCCTCTGTTAAGCCTGATCGGCTTTCCCGGATTTGTGGCGGTTGCGTCTCCTCTGCCCGCGACCGTGCCCAGTACGGTGGTCGCTTCCCGTGAGTACTGGCGCTCGGGGCTGATCGATTGGGAGATTTTCTGGTGGAGCGTCGGTATCGGAACACCGACGATCATCGCGGGTTCGTTCCTGTCGCACGTGGTCGGCGCTCGTCCGTTGCTGATCCTGACCGGCGTCCTAGTCCTCGGTTTCGGGGCGTCTTTCCTGTTCTTTCCGCGAGATCTATCCCTGGCGACAGAGGCGTTGCGCAATCCTGAGGGACTTCGCCCGTCTTATTGGCGGACGCGGATGGTGGTTGTCGCCCTGGGCGTCGGATTGATCTCAGGACTGCTTGCGAACGCCGGCGGATTTCTCCTGGTGCCGAGTTACACGAATTTTCTCAAGCAACCCATGAAAAGGGCCTTTGCCTGTTCGCTGGCCGTGTCCTCCGTTCTGGCGCTTCCGGGCACGGTTGTTCACGCTTACCTGGGGCACATCTCCTGGGTGGTTACTGCCTTAGTGGCTGCTGGCGCGATTCCATTTGCACATCTGGGCGCAAAGCTGGCGATCAAGACTCGAGCCGCCAAACTCGAGCGCTGGTACGGACTGATCTTGACCGGACTGGGGGTTTTCTTTCTGTACCAGATTTGAGACGCCGCTTCCGATCACTCTTTCGCCGCTATTCCCAGAGCTTTCATCTTCCGGTAGAGGTGGCTGCGTTCGAGGCCAAGCACCTCGGCGGCGCGGGTCACGTTGCCGTGATTCTCATCCAATTTTTTCAGGATGTAATCGCGCTCGTACGCGTCGCGCGCCTGATGGAGAGTGGAGAACTCGCCCCGGGGGGTGCGGCGGCCGCCATCGCGATACACGAGCGGAGGCAGATGCTTGCTGTCGAAACGGGTGGTGGTGGGATTCATTATCACGATGCGTTCGATGACATTGCGCAATTCGCGCACGTTGCCTGGCCAGGAATAGCGCATCAGGACTTCAATGGCATCGTCGGTGATCTCGCGCGGACGGCGGCCATAGGTTGCCGCAAGTTCCTTGAGAAAATGGCGAGTGAACAGGGGGATGTCCTCCTTGCGCTCGCGCAGCGGCGGAACGAAGAAGGGAATCACGTTCAACCGGTAAAAGAGGTCCTCCCGAAAATTGCCTCGCGAAATCTCTTCTTCCAGATCTTTGTTGGTGGAAGCGATCACGCGCACATCGACGGTAATAGTTTTGTCGCTGCCTACGGGAGAGAACCGTTGTTCTTCGAGGGTGCGTAGGACCTTGGATTGAGTCTTGAGGCTCATATCGCCCACTTCGTCGAGGAACAAGGTGCCGCCGTGAGCGCGCTGGAACTTGCCTTCTTTATCAGCCATAGCCCCGGGGAAAGAACCTTTGCGATGGCCAAACAGTTCGCTCTCGATCAAGTCTTCCGGGATGGCGGCGCAGTTCATCTCGACAAAAGTTTCATCTTTGCGCAGACTCTGGGCGTGAATGGCGTGTGCGACTAATTCTTTGCCAGTGCCGGATTCGCCATAAATCAGGACACGGCCGTTGGTCGGAGCCATGAGCGCGATTTGCTGACGCAGAGCTTTCATGGGAATGCTGTCCCCGACGATAATGCTCTTGGCCTGCAGTTGCTTTTTCAGGTCCACGTTTTCCCGTTGCAGCTTCTTGGCGTCGATTGCGTTCTTCACCAGGATGAGGGTCTTCTCCATCCGCAAGGGCTTTTCCAGGAAATCGTAGGCACCCAATTTGGTGGCGCGTACGGCGGTTTCAATGGTGCCGTGTCCGGAGATCATGATGACTTCGGGCGGATTATCGAGGTCGCGAATCTTGGCCAGGGTATCCAGGCCGTCCATGCCGGGCAGCCAGATATCGAGCAGAACGACATCGAAGGGCGTTTTGCTGAGCAGATCAAGGCAGGCTTCGCCGCTATCGACGGAAGACGATGAGTATCCTTCATCGGCGAGGATTCCGGCGAGCGAATCTCGGATTCCGGCTTCGTCGTCGACGATCAGGATATTAGGCATGGTGGACGGTACGCGGTGCGGGAGCGGTTTCGGAGACGACGGGGAGTTCCAGGATGAAGCGCGCACCCACCGGCTGGTTCTCTTCGACGCGAATGGAACCGTGGTGGTCCTCGACGATACGGCTCACAATGGCGAGGCCCAACCCGGTGCCGCGCTTTTTGGTGGAGAAGTAGGGAAGGAATAACTTCTCCTTCAGCTCACGAGTGACGCCGTGGCCGGTATCGGCGACGGTGATCTCGACGGCGTCGCGGCTGGCGACCAGCGCAGTGGAGATTTCGATCTCGCGCACCATCGAAGTCTGCGAGGCTTCGGCGGCATTGTCCACGAGATTGGCGAGAGCGCGCTTGATGGCTTCGTTATCGGCCAGGACTTTGGGGAGATCGACGGCGAGGGATTTGTGAACCTGGATTCCATCGAGGCGTCCATTGAACATGGACAAGGCGCTCTCAATAATTTCGTTGATGTCGGAGGGCTTGGGTTTGGCGACCGGAAAACGCGCCAGGGTAGAGAACTCGTCGACGAGGCGGCGCACGGTCTCGACCGCCCCGGCAATGGTTTCGGCGCAGGTGCGAACCACCGCGGCGGCAGCCGGATCGGCCGGAGTTGCGCGGTCGAGGTGACGCTGAATGCGTTCTGCCGAAAGCGCAATAGGAGTGAGCGGGTTTTTGATCTCATGGGCCACGCGGCGGGCCACTTCGCGCCAGGCCGCTTGTTTCTGCGCCTTGAGTAGATCAGAGAGATCTTCGAAGACGATCACATAACCGGAGCGTTCCGCCTGGTGCCGCAAGGTGGCCACGGTGACGGCGACGTTCAAGGTGCCTCGCGGAAGTTGAATTTCCATCTGGCTGGTGGTCATGCCCATGCGGTCGCTGCGGCGGAGGATGGGTTCAAAATCCTCGAGGATTTCGGCAGGGAAGAGCTCGGCCAAGGAAGCTCCGATCAGAATTTCAGGGGCGCTGTCGTGTCCGCCGTCGGGGTGGAACATTCGACGGAGAGCCTGATTGACGTGAGTCACGCGTAGATCGCGGTCGAGTGAGAGCACGCCCGTGGGAATGTTTTCGAGAATGGTTTCCATCTGGCGACGGCGTTGATCGAGCTCCGCATTGGCAGCGCTCAAGTCGCGGCTGGAAGCTTCAATCTGGCGGCGACTGCCCTCCAGGTCCTCAGCCATGCGGTTGAAGGAGCGCACCAGGTCACCGATTTCGTCAGCGGAACTGACATCGACGCGGTAGTCCAAACGTCCGCGAGAGATTTCCTGGGTTGCTTCCGCCAGGGCAGAGAGCGGGCGGGTCACGATCTTGGCCAGGAACAAGGCCAGCCAGGTGGTGACGAACAGCACCGTCATCGTGAGCAGCAGAAGCAGGCCCATATAAGTGCGGCGAACGACGCGGCGTTCGCGGGCAAGATCGTAATAACGCTTCTGGCTGGCTTCCACCTCGCGAACGGTTTGGGAAAATTCCTTGGGCAGCGGGATAGCGACGAGGATCTGACCTCCCCCCTGAACGGGAGCACTGCCCAAGGTGTAGTCCATGCCTTGCCATGTAAATTGAGCGGGAGCGCCAGCTTCTGCCTGGGCGATCGGGAGAGAGCCCTTCAGCACAGGCCAGGGTGCAGGAGCGTTATAGCTGGCTTCTGCGTTTCCTTCTCGAACGGCAAGCGCGAAGCCTCCCTGCAGAGTGATTTCATGGTGCTGAAACTCATCTGCCACTCCGGAAAAGCCGTGCCCCCCGAAGCCGCGTTCGACTTCCGGAGAGGCGGCCAGCGCAGAGGCCTCGGCGCGGGCGTTTTGCATGGCATAGTCGGCGAGCAATGTGACCATGGCGTGAGTGTCCGCCCTGACTTCTTCGACGGGAGTCGAAAACCATTTATCGATGGAGCGATTCATCAGTCCATAGGCGAACCAGTACATCATCATGACCGGCACGGAGGAGAGAAGCAGGGCGCCGGCTACCATGCGGGTTCTGAATTTGGCTCCCAGCACTCCCAGACGGCGCTCCGCGAAAAGCTTCAGCAGGTTGCGCATCAGGACGAAGGTGAGCGCCACGAAGAGCAGGAAGATGAGCGCGGAAAGCGCGGCGAAAACCACGATTTCCTGATTGTTTCCGGGATGCAGGAAGTTCAGGTCGAAGGCCGTCTGCGAAACCAGGATGGCGAGCAGCAGAAACACAGAGATCGACAGCAGGATGATGACCTGCTTGCGGTAGGAAGTCTTCACGGATCGGGTTTGAGGGGGTTGATCCACAATAGGTCCTGACCCTGAGAATCTGATTGCTATGTGAAGTCATTATAGATGCGCGGAGATGGGTGGACGCTGCCCTCCTGTGGGCGGCGAACCAAGCTGGTTCAGCAGCCAGAATACTGCTGGTGTTAATGCCCGCGCATTGCTTGGGAAGAAAGCTCTTCGAGCACGGCGGCGTAGGCGGGCTTTGGCCGGTAGCTTTTGTCAAAGAGCAGCGCTCCACCGCGAGCGCCGTGGGAGTGAAAGGGGATCCAGGAGTACTTGTCGGTGAATCCCCAGGTCTGAATGGCCGTACAGCCGGGGTTCTGCAGACACGCGTGCAGCACGTTGCGGTAGATGTCTGCTTGGCGCCGGAGGTCGTCACCGCGAATCGCACCTGTCGGGTCAACAGGCAAAGAAACGTCGAGTTCGGTGACGTGAACCTGAATGCCTAGGGCGGAGAGGCGAGCGATATTTTTGGCGATGGGATCGGCATCAAAATCCAGTTTGGAGATGTGCAACTGCAGGCCGACTCCGTCGATAGGGACGCCGCGGTGCTTGAAGTCTTTGATCATGGCGTATACGGCGTCCGACTTGGGATTCATGCCCTCTGCTTCCGCTTCGTTGTAGAAGAGGAGAGCTTTGGGATCTGCATTGTGAGCCCAGCGAAATGCCTGCTCGATGTAGGCCGTGCCTTGTCCGGAGAACCCGATACCGGGCTGATTGAACCAGATGGAATCTTTGAGTTTGCCATGCTCCTCGAAGGCTTCGTTGACTACGTCCCAGGCGAAAACCTGGCCCGCATAGTGCTTCATCTCCGTGGCGATGTGTTGTTGCAGGAGATGGGACAAATGCTGGGGGGTGAAGTTCGCGGCGCCCAGCCATTTGGGATTGTCGTGATCCCAAACGAGGCAGTGGCCGCGGACTTTCATATCGTGGGCATGCGCAAAGCGGATAATTTGATCTCCCTGCTGAAAATCGAATGAGCCTTCGTTCCGCCGGACGGTCCACCACTTCATCGCGTCTTCCGGTTCGAGCATGTTGAATTCGCGGCCGAGGGTCTCGGAGTAGGCAGCCTCGGCAAGGGCATAAGGACGGACAGCGGTGCCTACCCGCAGGCCTGCGGCTTCGGCGGCCTGGCGCAAGGTTGCTGGAGGCGAAGAACCCGTCGCAAGGAGCAACGGCAGAAGACTCAGAAGCAGGAGCAGCCGGGATCGTGTCATCTTCCCTTACTTAGCGGAAGGCAGGAAGGGATGTAAAGGACATTCGTCACATTTGAGCTTGGATTTCCCACAATAGTTCTTGCCGACTCCGACGATCAGGCCGTGCATTTCGTTGTAAATCTGAACCAGGGCGGTCCGCGTGGCGGTGCTCATGGTAGAGGGAGCATGAGAGGCGCCGCGAATGCCGGTGGCAAGCGGTGGGGCTGAGCAGGAGTTCTGTAGTTGCTCGTGCCGCTGAACTACAGGCTGCAAAGCCTTCTCGAAGAGTCGTCGTATTTCTTCGTAATCCGTATTCGCCGGGAGAATTTCGTGGCGATCGAGGATGCGGCGGGTGTATGCATCGACGACAAAGACGGGGTGATTACCGGCGTACAAGAGAATCGAGTCGGCCGTTTCCGGTCCAACTCCGTTCAAGCTGAGTAGTTCTTCGCGCAGTTGTTGGGGGGGCTGCGAAAACATGTTTTTCAGCGAGCCGTTATATTTCCGGTCAAGGAATTTCACGAAGGTTTTCAGGCGCTGGGCTTTTTGCCGGAAATAGCCGGAGGGCCGGATCAGGCGCTCGAGTTTCGTGATTCTGATGCGTCGCAATGAGTCAACCGAGAGTGCGCCAGCGTCGCGCAGATTGGACAGCGCTCGTTCCACATTGATCCATGCAGTGTTCTGGGTGAGGTAGGCGCCGACGATCACCTCAAACTGCGTTTCCGCCGGCCACCAATGCTGCGCACCCCAAGCGCGGTAAAGCGTGTCGTAGTAGGTTCGGATTTCTTTCTCGGCAGAGGTGGAAGGCACGGTGAACGTCCTCTCTTGAGTGTAATGGAGCCCGCATTCAGGCGCTTTCGGGGCATCACGGTTTGGATTAGGACTTACTGAAGTGCATGTACGAATTGAATGGGAACTGTCAAAAAAGTGATGGAAATGGCCAATTTCTGCGGAATCGCGGAGGGCGAGGCACTTGGAAACAATGGTCTTCATGAGGGCAAGTACCAAAGTAAGTGGTGCAGTACTCCACTTGCGCTGACAATTTATGTCAACGCGAATGAGTTGCCTTCCTCTCCCCAGAACGGGCGGCCGCGCGCGTCATGCCTGCACATCTGTGAGGCATGGTTCCATCTACGTGGTTAGGAGATCAGGGTATGTCTCAACGGCTGGGTGACCTTCTCGTCAAAGAGAAGATCATTACCCCAGAGCAGTTGGAACAAGCGACGAAGGCGCAGAAGGAGCAGAGTTGCCGGTTGGGCTCAGCTCTGGTGAAACTCGGATTCCTCACCGATGAGGATGTCACGAATTTCCTTTCCCGCCAATATGGCGTGCCCGCAATCAATCTCTCCTATTTCGAAATAGATCCTGCGGTGGTCAAGCTGATCCCGTTTGAGACCGCGAAACGCTACCAGATACTTCCGCTGAGCCGGGTGGGGGCATCGCTCACCATCGCCATGGTCGATCCGACGAACGTGTTCGCCATGGACGATATCAAGTTCATGACCGGCTTCAATATCGAGCCGGTGGTGGCTTCCGAAAGCTCGATTGTCGCGGGAATCGAGAAGGCATACGGGGCCAGCAAGGAAGAAGATCTGAACGCCGTGATGCAGTCGATGTCGGAGATGAGCGAGAGCGACGTCGAACTGCAATCAGAAGAGCAGCAACTGGAGTTGGCGGAACTGGAGAAAGCCGCCGACGAAGCTCCCGTGGTCAAGCTGGTGAACGTGGTGCTGGGCGACGCGGTAAAGCGGGGAGCCAGCGACATTCATATCGAGCCCTACGAAAAAGAGTTTCGCGTGCGGTTCCGTATTGACGGTGTGCTGCAGTCGATCATGTCGCCGCCGATGAAACTGAAGGATGCGATCACGTCGCGTCTAAAGATCATGTCGAAGCTGGACATCAGCGAGAAGCGGCTGCCGCAAGACGGCCGCATCATGCTGAAGATGAACATCGGGGGACGGAAGAAGCAGCTCGATTTCCGCGTCAGCACGCTGCCCACGCTATGGGGCGAAAAGATCGTGCTGCGGTTGCTCGATAAAGAAAACCTGCGGCTCGACATGACCAAGCTGGGATTCGAGGCTGAGTCGCTGGTGAAGTTCGAGAAAGCGATTCTGAAGCCGTATGGCATGGTGCTGGTCACGGGGCCAACCGGATCGGGTAAGACGAACACGCTCTACTCTTCCATTTCCCGACTGAATCAGCCGGACACGAACATCATGACGGCGGAGGACCCAGTCGAATTTCAGCTGGGCGGCGTCAACCAGGTGCAAATGAAAGAGCAGATCGGGTTGAACTTTGCGGCCGCGTTGCGATCGTTCCTGCGGCAAGACCCGAACATCATCCTGGTGGGCGAAATCCGCGATTTTGAAACCGCAGAAATCGCCATCAAAGCCGCACTAACGGGCCACCTGGTGCTTTCTACTCTGCACACCAACGGTGCTCCCGAGACCATTACCCGTTTAATGAACATGGGCATTGAGCCGTTCCTGGTCGCGACCTCGGTGCACCTGATCTGCGCGCAACGATTGGTTCGGCGTGTCTGCAAGGACTGTACCGAGCCGGTGGATGTGCCTCCTCAGACCTTGATCGATGCGGGCTTCACACCTGAAGAAGCCAAGACGGTGAAGATCCAAAAAGGCAAGGGGTGCGGCGTTTGCAACAACACCGGATACAAGGGCCGCTGTGGCTTGTATGAGGTCATGGAGGTCGATGACGAGATTCGCGAACTGGTGCTGGTGGGCGCCTCAGCTCTGGAGTTGAAGAAGAAGGCGATCGAGAGAGGCATGATTACGTTGCGGCGCAGCGGTCTGATCAAGGTGGCGGCGGGAATGACAACGTTGGAAGAAGTGGCTCGGGAAACGATTCATTAGTAGTCGGTAGCCGTGAGTGCTGAGTTTTGAGAACTGAGTCGATAGTCGCCAGTTCTGAGTCCTGAGAACTGCGAAGGAGCAGACGGTCAGGATCAGGGACGAGGGACTAGGGATCAGGGATTAGGTCTCGGGACTCGGGGCTACGGATTCAGGATTAACGAAGGGGAATTTCATCATGGGTTTGTCGTTAAGCGATCTGCTCAAACGAATGCTGGAGATGAACGGCAGCGATTTGCACATCACCACGAACTCGCCGCCGCAGATTCGTGTACACGGGCACCTGGTGCCGCTGGACCTGCCGCAGATGACGCCGGCGGAGACCAAGCAACTGGCCTATAGCGTGATGACCGACTCGCAAAAGCACCGGTTTGAAGAAAGCCTCGAGCTGGACTTCTCCTTCGGCTTGAAGGGGCTTGCCCGGTTCCGCGCGAACGTGTTCAACCAGCGCGGGGCGACGGCTGCCGTGTTCCGTGTCATTCCCTTCGAGATCAAGTCGTTCAACCAGCTGGGACTGGCCCCGGTGGTGAGCAAGCTCTGCGACAAGCCGCGCGGACTGGTACTGGTCACGGGGCCGACCGGATCGGGCAAGTCGACCACGCTTGCGGCCATGATCGACAAGATCAATACCGAACGTCACGACCACATTCTGACGATCGAAGACCCGATCGAATTCGTGCACATGAACAAGAACTGCGTGGTGAACCAGCGCGAGCTGCACGCCGACACGAAAAGTTTCACTGACGCACTGCGGGCCGCGCTGCGTGAAGATCCCGACGTGGTTCTGATCGGGGAAATGCGCGACCTGGAAACTGTGGAGTCGGCACTGCGCATCGCAGAAACCGGTCACCTCACTTTCGGGACGTTGCACACGAACTCGGCAACCTCGACCATCAACCGTATTATCGACGTGTTTCCGGCGCACCAGCAGCCGCAGATACGGGCACAGCTGTCGCTGGTGCTGGAAGGAATCATGTGCCAGAGCCTGGTGCCCCGGATCGACGGCAAGGGGCGCGCCATGATCATGGAGATCCTGGTGCCAAACGCCGCGGTTCGGAACCTGATTCGCGAAGACAAGATTCACCAGATTTACTCCTCCATGCAGTCGGGGCAGGAGAAGTTCGGAATGCAGACATTTAACCAGTCGCTGGCGACGGCGTATTTCCAGAAGCAGATCTCGATGGAGACTGCGATGGCGCGCTCCAGCAATGTTGACGAACTGACGGAAATGATTAACCGGGGTGCCAGTCTGCTAAACCGGCCGACCGCGGCAGGAACAACGCTGGCCCGGGGAGCGGCTCCGTCGAAGCATTAAAGGATTGGATATTTGGAAGTTTGGAATAAGCGGCAGTTTAGGTTGCAGCCAACAGAGTCAGGAGAAGCAAAATCATGCCAGTTTTCACATTTTCGGGCAAAGACGCGTCAGGACAGAAAATATCCGGCGAACGGATGGCAGTGAACAAGCAGGCGCTGGCCCAGGCCTTGCGCCGGGAACGGATCACGCCGGGAGCCATTCGCGAAAAAGGCAAAGAATTCTCAATGCCGACCTTCGGCTCAACCAAGATCAAAACCAAAGACATCGCGATCTTCTTTCGCCAGTTCTCGGTCATGATCGACGCCGGGTTGCCGCTGGTGCAGTGCCTGGAAATCCTGGCCGCGAACCAGGAAAACCCTGCGTTCCAAAAGACGCTGACCGGCGTGCGCACCACGGTGGAAGGCGGGGCTACCCTGGCCAATGCCATGCGCCAGTACCCGGTAGTATTCGATGACCTGACCACCAACATGATTGAGGCTGGCGAAACCGGCGGTATTCTGGACATCATCCTGCAGCGCCTGGCCACTTACGTGGAAAAGGCGGTGCGCCTGAAAGCTGCAGTGAAGTCGGCATTGATCTATCCCATCGCTGTCGTCGGCATGGCGGTATTGATCGTAGGCGCGCTGCTGAAATGGGTTGTGCCTATTTTTGCCAACCTCTTTTCCGGACTTGGTGTGTCCCTGCCGCTTCCCACTCGAATCGTCATGGGGCTGAGCAGCTTTGTGCAAACCTTCTGGTGGATGTTCTTTGTGGGGGCATTCGCGCTGTTCTTCGGCATTAAGCAAATCCGCAAGCACCCCACGGGACGCTACTACTTCGACAAAATGCTGCTGCAGCTCCCGGTGATGGGAACCCTGCTGCGCAAGATTGCTGTTGGCCGTTTCACCCGGACGCTGGGAACGCTGATCACCTCCGGCGTGCCGATTCTGGAAGGACTGACCATCACGGCCAAGACGTCGGGCAATGCCGTGCTGGAAGAAGCGCTGATGAAAGTGCGCAAGGCGATCGAAGAAGGGCGCACGATTGTCGATCCGCTGCGGGAATGCGGCGTGTTCCCCAACATGGTGACGCAGATGATCGGCGTGGGCGAAGCCACGGGCGCGATGGATTCGATGTTGCAGAAAATTGCCGATTTCTACGAGGAAGAAGTGGACGCCGCGACCAAGGACATGCTGGCCATGCTGGAGCCGGTGATCATTGGTCTTTTGGGCGTCATGATCGGTGGCATCGTGATCTCGCTGTATATGCCGCTGTTCGCCATGATTTCGAAACTGGCAGGCTAAGGGCAAGCTTCAAAAGGGACAGGTTTCAAAGTTTCAAGCGCAGATGCGAAAGGAACTTTGGAACCTGTAGCCACGGGATCCCATGCAATCGACGTTCGATGAGCGCAATTGGCTGAGTTGGCTGGTCCGGGTCCGGATATTCATATTGACCCTGCTGCTGGCCATTGAGTTGGCGGTTGCGCAATTCAGCCCGGCGCCGCTGCCCATGCGGCTGTTCGTCAGTACGATCCTGTTCTGGTTCAGCCTTTCTCTGTTTTTCGCTCTCCTTCTGTCGCTATGGCAAGAGCACCGACTGCAGGCAGCGATACAGGTGCTCACCGACCTGGCGCTGGTTAGCCTCGTGGTGCATGAGACCGGGGGCTGGGACAGTTCCCTGAATTTTCTGTATCCGCTGGTCATCATTGTGGCCAGCGTGTTATTGCCGCGGGTATGGGCATACTTGATCGCGGCTCTGGCATTTATTCTCTACGGCCTGGTCCTGGAGCTGAACTACTACGCCGTAATTCGTTCATATTGCAGCACTCACCCGGGATTTCAGGCGTTACAGGCAATCATCTTCGTCAATCTGTTCGCCTTCCTTGCGGTTGCGTACCTGGCCGGGCTGCTGACGGCCAAGCTCCGGCAGGTGGGCGTGCAGCTGAAAGACACCAGCGGCGCGCTGGAAAGCCTGCAGGTGCTGCATGAAAACATCGTCCACTCCATCAGCAGCGGGCTGGTCACAACGGGGCTGGAGGGGCGCATCACGCTGGTCAATGCGGCCGGGCAGCGGCTTCTGGAACACACCGCGGCGGAGTTGGTGGGAACTCCGGTCAGCCAACTATTCATGGATTCTCTGCCCACAGTGGAGTCGGAGCATGCGCATGCCGAAGTGCGGTTTGAAACTCCGGGGAGGTTTCGCAAGACGTTGCGCGTGCGGGTTGCGGCGCTCACCGTGCCGGAACGCGGAGATCAGGGCTACGTCTACGTGCTGGATGACTTAACCGAGCTTCGGCGGTTGGAGCGAGAGATCCGGATGCAGGATCGGCTAGCGGCGGTGGGGCGGCTGGCGGCGGCGATCGCGCATGAAATCAGGAACCCGCTCACGTCGATTGCGGGATCGGTCAGCATGCTTTCCGGCGTGCCTGAGATGAACGAGGAACACCGCCGCTTGCTCGATATTGTGACCCGCGAATCGCAGCGGCTGAATGCGATTATCACGGATTTTCTGGCGTATTCCCGCACCAAGCAGTATCACTTCGACAAGGTCGATCTCATTCAGCTGGTGGAAGACACTTTGACGCTGATGGATCACCGCATGAAGGCGGAGAATACCGGCATCACGATCAAGCGTTCCTTCCCGGTGAAGCAGGCGTGGAGCCTGGCGGATGGGGACAAGTTGAAGCAGGTATTTTGGAACATTTGCGAGAACGCGGTTCGCGCCATGAAACACGGAGGCATGTTGACCGTCAGCCTGGAAGACGCGGGTGAGGACTGGCAGATCGGGTTTGCCGATACGGGAGAGGGCATGAGCCCGCAACAAACGGAAAAGGTATTTGAACCTTTCCAGTCAAATTTCGAAGGCGGTACGGGACTGGGACTCGCGATCGTTTACCAGATCATGCAGGCGCATGAGGGCAAGGTATGGGCACGTTCCAAGCGCGGGCAGGGGACTACGTTTGTGCTGCGATTGCACCGGCTTGAAGCGGGGCGACCAGCGGTAGCCGCGAACGGACTCGGACAAAAGATGCTGACGGGCGCCGCCGCGGTGGGAGGTTCGCATGGCTAATATTCTGGTCTGCGATGACGAACGTTCCATCTGTGAAATGCTGGATATTTCGCTGCGCCGCGAAGGCCATAAAGTCGAGACCGTTCAGTCGGGGCAGGGCGCGAAAAACAAAATAGACGGCGCCTTGTACGACGTCATCATCACTGACATCAAGATGCCGAATATCGATGGCATCGAGGTGCTGCGCCATGCGCACCGCGTTTCGCCGGACTCCGCCGTCATTCTAATCACCGCGGTGGATGACTATGAGGCCGCGGTAGAAGCGGTGAAGGCCGGGGGAGCCTCGGATTACATCCGCAAGAGTCCGGGACTGGTGGACGAGATCAAGCTGGCGATGAAGCGCACGCTGGAGAAGCTGGTCCTCAGCAAACAGAATTTTGCGCTGCGCCGTGATGCCGCCACACGAAATTCGCTGGACAACATCATTGGATCCAGTCCCGCAATGGAGAAGCTGAAGCAAACCGTGCGCACCGTGGCATCGACGGCCAGCACCGTCCTGATCCAGGGTGAGAGTGGAACCGGTAAGGAACTGGTCGCGCGTGCGGTGCATGTCTGTTCGCCGCGAGCCAGCGATACGTTCGTCTCAGTCAATTGCGGCGCTTTCCCGGAAGCCTTGCTGGAGAGCGAATTGTTCGGCTACGTGAAGGGCGCTTTCACCGGAGCGAACCAGAACAAACGCGGGTTGTTCGAAGTGGCGGATGGGGGCACGATTTTCCTCGACGAGATCAGCGAGATGACCCTGGCCATGCAGGTGAAACTGCTGCGAGTTCTGCAGGAGCGGACGGTGCGCCCGGTGGGGGGAACGAGTGAGATTGCGATCGATGTGCGTGTAATTGCCGCAACCAACCGCGAGTTGGATAAGGCAGTAGCGGAGAATGTGTTCCGCGAAGATCTCTATTATCGACTGAATGTGATTCCGATCCGGGTGCCTCCACTACGCGAGCGCAGAGAAGATGTTGCCCTGTTAGTAAACCATTTCTTGAAGAAGTACGCCAGTGCAGCCGGGCGAAACATTTTGCGCCTGCATCCTTCCTCTCTGGAAATTCTATGCGGTTATGAGTGGCCCGGAAACGTGCGGCAACTGGAGAACACAGTTGAGCGCGCTGTAGCCCTGGAGACCAGCGACGAACTTCACGTAGAGCTTCCCATGGAGCGCCCCAAGGCCCGGGCCGCGGCTGCGGGGGCAGGGACGGGTAGCCTGCCGGAACTCGGCGCTGACCTTAGCCTGCCGGAAGGTATAGGGATGGAAAACTATGTGGCGGGCATCGAACGTTCATTGCTGCAAGGAGCGCTGAATCAGAGCGGGGGCGTGCAGACGAAAGCCGCCGATCTGCTTGGGATTTCGTATCGCTCATTCCGCCATCTTATGAAGAAGTATTCCCTGTAACGCCGTTTCACGCCTCCGAAACAACTCCAAATAAAAGCGAACTTTGCGCTGTGGAAAGCGCCCACGGCGGTCTTCAGCGGTATGCAGACCTGCGGAAGATCGTGTAATTTGTGCCGAGGAGGACGCCCAGCGTAGGAACTTTCGTCTAAGGTATTTACCTGAGATGAGGCCTCAAATGCCCAGGCTGGGTGATCCGGTGCTGCGAACCGGGCGAATTTCTTCGCCGGCGCAGCTTGTAAGTAGGTGCGCGGAGCGGTGCAAGCACCAATCGTTTGGGGTGGGGTCTCCAGGCGTTTGGCGCGTGCTTTGGCGCTGTCCGCGTGACTCGGAGGGGCATATAACCAAATCTCCAGTTTGCGGTGGCACGATCCGGAATTGCGGAAGTCAAGAATTTTGTCCGCAAGTGCCTGTGCAAAATCAGCTTCCGGCGAATTCGACGCTCCAGAATTGAAAATGGCAAGCTGGATGCTATGAGGTTTAGAAAGCTTCCGTGCTGCTCGTCGGGCCACGGGAAACAATAAAACTACAATAGGGGGAACTGATGAAGGATCAGACTGTTCGGCTGGGGCCTCGCGAACAGCAGATTGTCGAACTGCTTCTGCAGGGTTGCGACAATGCCGAAATCGCCACCCAACTGAACATGGCGAGGCGTACCGTGAAGGCTCATTTCAACCGGTTGTTCTTACGTTTTGGGATTACTGGAGGTATCAAGCGAGTGAAGCTCGCAACCCTACTTTATCGGAGGCAGACATGTCCGCAAGTGAGCGCTATGGGAACCGTATCCCCAGTGAACGTGAACACCGAGTCATCGAGCTCGTTGCCGAAGGCTTAAAGAACAAAGAGGTCGCCGACGCTATTGGAACGACCGAGCACGTTGTGAAGAATTACCTCCGGGTGATCTATGACAAGCTTGGGCTTTGGAATCGCGTCGAACTAGCCCTGTGGTACGAATCGAGACGAGGTGTGTCTACACCTGCTTTGATGATGCAATAATCCACGCTCGTGGAAGGGGTCGCGGCCAGATTGGCTGCGGCCCTGATCGTACAAGTCTCATTCAAACAACAAAAAAAGATTATTGGCAGCCGAATGCCGGCAGGTTGCGCAGGCGTTCGCCAGCGCCGCTGACGCCCTTGCGGGCGGCGGAATCGAGCAGGATTCGCGCCTGATCGCAATTCTTGGGCACGCCATTACCCTTGAGGTAGAGATCGGCAAGCAGCAGAGTGGCTTGCCCATTGTGCTTGGCAATGGACTTCCAAAGCCACTTGGCGGCTTCGGCGGTATCGCGGCGCTGGCCATTCGCTCCGTTTAAGTATCGTTGCGCTACGGCCAACTCTTCCGCGCCCCATCGATCGGCGGGAGGGGTGGGCTGTGCGACTCGATCGCTGCTTGCTGTGGCCGCAGGTTCGCCGGCAGGTACAGCTTTTGCGGTAGGAGGTGGCGTTGGAGGTGCTTCTCTTGCGGGCTCGTCAGCGTTTGCCTTCGCTGCTTCCTTGGGCGCGGCGGTCGCTTGGGCGCTGTCCGTTGGCTTGTTAGCCGCGGTATCCGGCGCATCGGACTTGGTCGCTAGTGGCTGATCTTGCCGAGGCGGCTCCGGAGGCGTTTCCTGCGCGGCAACTGGCGGGGGCGCCGAGACTCCGTGGGAGGCCTGCGAGTTCATTTGCCTCCAAGCCATGTAGCCCAATCCGAGGATCAGAAGCAACAACACAGCTCCGATGTACCAACGAGAGGAAGAAGAGGGAGCGGGCTCGTAGTTCCAGTCATTGGCATCATCTGCGTTGGTCTCGCGGTAAGCCTGGAACAACGACAGTTCATGTCT
>JAICJP010000105.1 GCA_025928375.1 Candidatus Sulfotelmatobacter sp. | reverse complement strand
TTGCGGCCGCTGAATGTGCCACAGGGGGAGAGCCTTTGGGGAACGCAGTACGGAGTCGATACCGGCTTTCAGTCGTATCCGAACTACGTCGATCTGCGCGACCGCAATCGCAGCTTCGAGGATCTGGCCGCCTTTAATTTCGCGTTCGTCGGACTGGACACGGGCAAGGAAGCCTTCCAGGCAAATGGTTATGCGGCGACAGGCAACTATTTCGATGTGCTCAAGCTGCAGCCACTTCTCGGGCGATTTTTTCACGCGTCCGACGAACGTGGCCCCAACAGCGCGCCCTATCTCGTGCTCAGCTACGCCTATTGGCACACACGCTTCCAGGATGACCGCAGTGTTATTGGACGCACCGTCCAACTCAATAAACATCCCTTCACGATTATCGGGGTAGCGCCGCCGGGGTTTCGCGGCACCATATTGTTCGTCTCAGCGGATTTTTTCATGCCCCTGGTCAATGAGGAGCAGGTGAACGGGGAGAAATTCCTGGACGTCCGCGGGAACTCACACGCGATCTTCGAGACCATCGGGCACTTGAAGCCGGGAATCACTCCGGCTCAGGCGCTCGCCGACGTGAACAGCGTAGGCGTATACCTGGAAAAAGCTTATCCCGGGGAATTCTCGCAAAAAAAGACAGCACTAGGACGTGTAGGGCTAACCTCGTTTGACAGCGCAGTAAGGCAGTTCATGCTGGGATTAATGCTGCTCGCCGGCTTAATTCTGCTCGCGGCGTGCGCCAATCTGGGCGGTCTGTTTGCGGCGCGTGCCGCCGACCGTTCCCGGGAAGTTGCCTTGCGTCTCGCGCTCGGTTCAAGCCGTAAACGCATCCTGCGGCAGCTCATGACCGAGGCGCTCGTGCTTTCGTTGTCAGGCGGCACCGTTGGACTGCTCGGCAGCGTCATGCTGTTGCGCCGCATGAGCATGTGGCAACCCTTTCCCGGCACCCCCATCCGCATCCCGATCAGCCCGGACGCGAAGATCTATGCGGTGGCATTCCTTGTGGCACTCCTAAGTGGACTCCTGTTCGGAATCGTACCCGTCCGGCAGGTGCTCCGGGCCAATGCCTATGAGATCGTCAAAGCGGGAGCCAGCGGCAGAATCGGACGGCGGATGACTGTCCGCGATGCCCTGCTGGTCGTCCAGATTGCCATCTGTGCCGTGCTGGTGACTTCGTCCATGGTGGCCGTTCGGGGCCTGGCGCGCGCACTGCATGCCAACTTCGGTTTCGAACCCCGAACTATGTTGCTGGGAACGAACCTGGTAATGGCGGGATACTCCAATGACAGCATTCATGTCATGCAAAAGCGCATGATAAAAACTCTGGAAGGAATCCCGGGGGTCGAGTGTGTGGGCTTGGTCAACAACTTTCCGCCTCTAATCTATGGCTCGGCTACCAGGACTAACGTCTTCAAGGAAGAGGCCTCGGATTTCCGTCCATCGAATGCTGCCGGCGCGCCGTTCAAATATGAGATTTCTCCCCAATACTTCCAGGCAGCCCGAACCGCCTTACTGGCAGGACGAGAGTTCACCTGGCATGACGATAAAGAAGCTCCAGCCGTCGCCGTCGTGAACCGCGAGTTTGCCGGAAATATGTTTGGCTCGGTTACGAACGCATTAGGCAGATACTACAAGCTGCAGGATGGAAGTCGAGTCCAGGTGGTGGGAGTAGTCGAGAACGGCAAATACCTCACTCTGACAGAAGAGAACCAACCAGCCATCTTCCTTTCCTTTCTGCGATCGCCCGCGAGCCAGTCATATCTGCTACTGCGGTCCCAACGTAATCCCCAGGAATTGGCTGCGGCCGTAAGAAGCGAAATGCAAAAATTGGATTCAGCACTTCCGGTAGACACTGCCACGTGGAACTCGATGCTTGATGTGGTTCAGTTTCCCGCCCGTATCGCCACGGCCTCGCTGGGGGTACTCGGCATGATGGGTGCTATCCTGTCGATCACTGGAATCTTCGGAATGGCAGCTTACTCAGTGAGCAAGCGCCTGCGCGAATTGGGTATTCGCGTTGCTCTCGGCGCCCAGCGGCGAGAGGTGCTGCAGGCGGCGTTGGGACGCGCCTTCAAACTGCTTGCCGCCGGCTCCGCGGCTGGATTGCTACTTGGAATTGTCGCCAGCAGAGTCTTGGCATTCATTGTGTATCAGGCGACACCGCGCGATCCGCTAGTCTTAGCTAGTGTGATTGTTTCCATGGCTCTGCTCGGCGTGATCGCGACCTGGATACCGGCAAGGCGGGCGTTATCCGTCGATCCGTTACGCTTGTTGCGCGAAGAGTAGAGACTACTGCAAACTGTGCGCCGCTGCCGCCTGGGCGCTCATGCCAATGTTGTAGCGCTTCAGCTTGCGGTATAGAGTCGCGCGGCTGATGCCCAGCATGCGTCCGGCCAGGGCTTTGTCTCCCTTCACCTGCTCGAATACCCGTTGAATGGTAGCGCGTTCGATGTCTTCCAGATCGGTCGTAGAGCCGGAGTGACGCGGCATTTCCCGCGCCGGCAACGCATCATCCAGATCGGGATCGAGTATTGCGGTCTTCCTGATTTCCGGTTCGCCCGCTGTTGCACCCGATGCAATGCCCGGCGGGAGATCTCCGAGATCGATTCCCTGCCCGTTTCCCAGAGCCACAGCGCGTTCGACGCAGTTCTCTAGTTCGCGAACGTTGCCCGGCCAGTCATATTGCATGAGCGCTTTCATGGCGGCGCTGGTCACGTGCATCTCTTGCCCCGGTGCGTAGCGCTCCAGGAACCAGTGCACGAGCATCGGGGTATCACTGCGGCGCTCGCGCAGAGCGGGTACGAACAAAGTAACCACGTTCAATCGGAAATAGAGATCTTTGCGGAAGGTGCCGTTTTTGTATGCGGCCTCGAGATCGCGGTTCGTGGCGGCGATCACGCGCACATCGACCTTGACCCTCTGATTGCTCCCGACGGGGCGCACTTCCTTTTCCTGTAATACGCGCAGCAGCTTGGCCTGCAACTCCAGGGGAAGCTCGCCGACTTCGTCCAGAAAGATGGTCCCGCCGTCCGCCGCCTGAAACAATCCCTGCTTGGATTTCAGCGCGCCGGTGAAAGCCCCTTTTTCGTACCCGAACAGCTCACTCTCAATGAGCGTCGGCACTAGCGATCCGCAGTCCACCGCAACGAACGGCCGTGAGGCGAAGGCTCCGCGGAAGTGCATGGCGCGGGCGACGAGTTCTTTTCCCGTGCCGCTTTCGCCATAGATGAGCACGGGGGTGCGCGTATCTTTCAGGCGTGCCACCATCCGAAGCACTTCCTGGATGCGAGCGGATGATCCGATAATGCCATGCACCGCGGTTTCGGAATCCGTGCGCTGGCGCAGAAATTCATTTTCTTCAACCAGCCGGACTTTCTCCGCCATCCGCCGCAAAAACAGGCGCAACTCCTCGAGCGGCGAAAAGGGCTTGGTGATGTAGTCATATGCGCCCAGCTTCATGGCCTGCACGGCGGTTTCGATGGAGCCATGGCCGGTCATGAGCGCGACTTCGGTGCGCGGCAAGAGCTTCTTCACTCTCTCCAGAAATTCCAGGCCCGACATTCGCGGCATCACCATGTCGCTCAAAATGATGTGCACCGACTGTTCTTCCAAAAGGGCAAGCGCTGACTCGCCACTTTCGGCTTCCAGGCACACAAAGCCCAAAGCCTCGGCGACGGTTGAGCAGAGCTTGCGAATGCTTTGCTCATCGTCTACGACGAGCAACCGAATCCGTTGATCTTCTTTACTGTTATTCACTCGGCCTTCCCAAATGTTCTAGATACGACGTCAATAAACTGGGCGACCCGAAACGGTTTCTCCACACAAGGCGCTCCGGTCTCGCGCAAGGTGGCGACGGTCTCTTCGTTGGCGACGTCGCCTGTAATAAAAATAATCCGTGACGCGAGATCCGGCCGGTTTCGCGAGATCCAGGCGTGCACCTGCCCTCCATCCACCCCCCCGGGAGTTCGCATGTCGGAGACCACCCCCAGGAACGATCCCGTCTCCAGCAGGCGAAGAGCATCGACTCCGGATTCACAGCAGACCACCGGGTAGCCGCTACGTTCCAAGGCAGCTTGCACATAGGCCATAACGGCGGGTTCATCTTCGACCAGCAGGACAGGCAAAGGTTGGGTTTTCAAAACTGGCAGGCTCATGGTTGTGTGACTCCCGCGGCCACACCGAGAGACGCGGTATGCGACGCAGCTGGCAGGCGGACCATGAACGTGGCGCCCTGTCCTGCGATGTTGTTGTGGCAGGAAATCTCGCCCCCATGCTCTTTGACGATTCCGTAACAGATGCTGAGGCCGAGTCCGGTTCCCTTGCCGACTTCCTTGGTAGTAAAGAATGGGTCGAAAATCTTGTCCGAGTGGGTGATGCCCTTGCCGTTGTCTGAAAATGTAACTTCGACGAAATCTTCCCTGCCGATGGACGTGATCTCGATGCGGGCGGGCCGTCCCACTTCGTGGACGGCATCATAGGCGTTATTGAGAATATTCAGGAATACCTGCTGCAGTTGGTGGGCATCGCCGATGATCTCCGGCAACGACTCATCCAGATGCTCGATAATTTCGATGCCGTGGCTGTTGAAATCGTAGGATCGCAACTGGATGGTCCTCCGCAGGATCGAGTTCAACTGCAGAGCATTGCGTTGTGGCGGCATCTGGCGAGCAAAGCTGAGGAGGTTTTGTACGATCTGCTTGGTCCGTTGCGCCTCTTGCAAGATCACCCGCAGGTCTTTGCGAGCCGTGTCCGGCAGTTCGGCATCTTCCATCAGTAAGTCGGCGAATCCCAGAATAGCCGTCAACGGATTGTTGACCTCGTGGGCGACACCGGACACCAACTGGCCTACAGCGGCCATTTTTTCGGCGTGCACCAGCTTGTCGCGCAACACCGCCGAATCGGTGATGTCCGTCAACACGGCAATGATGCTGGTGACGATGCCCTGCTCATCGCGCATAGGGCTGAGGTTGGCAGAGAACTTCCCGGCGATGCCATTGCGCCGCGCAATCTCCAGCTCAAGGTTGTCGATCTGCTGGTTGTTCAGCGTGCTTTGCACCGCCTGCGCGAGAGGATGCACAAAACCGGGCGCCGCCAGCTCCAGCAGAGGACGTCCCAGCAGCTCCTTGTGATCGAAACCGGAATCGTACCAGCGCTTGTTGGCATAGCTGATCAGGCCGGCAGTATCGGCTACCAGGATGAAGCTTTGCGTGTTGTTAAGAATCTTGCCGGAAAAATCGCGCTCGCGGTGCAGTTCAGACTGGTAAGTGCGCAAGCCGGTGACGTCGAGCATGAGGCCGCGAATCTGAAGAAGCTTTCCCGTCTTGTCATGCAATCCGAAAGCATTAATCAGTACGTGAATGGGAGAGCCGTCTTTGCGCTGGAGGGTAGCCTCGAAGTTTCGCAGCGCCCCGTGTTCCTGCATCAACTTGGTATGGTCCAGGCGCTGCTCCGGCGAATGGTAAAGCTGGGTAGGAATGTCAATCTGCAGCAGTTCCTCACGGCTGCTGTAACCCAGCATGCGCACCATGGCGTCGTTGACTTCGATAAATCGTCCGGCAGGAGTACTGAAGAAGAGTCCTTCCTGGATGTTGTCGAAGAGTTCGCGATAACGCCGCTCGGCCTCGCGCCGGTCGGAAATATCTTTCAGAACGTGGATCGTTTGTAACCCTTCTCCGGCCGCTCCATGCACCCGCGAGGTGGAAACCAGGTAGGTTCGATCAAAGACTGGATGCACAAATTCGCCCGACTCTTCCGTGTTGGACCGGCAGAATGGGCAAGAGTAGGAAGCGGCGTCACTGGTGAGAGCCATCAGAGCACGCATATTTACACCCAGCAATTCCGCCTGCGGTACTCCGATCATGGCGGCAAGCGAGCGGTTCACACGCACCACTCGATCGGCTTGATCATGCACGACAATGAAATCGCTGATGGCGTCAAAGATCTCGTTGGAATGACGATTCGCCTGTTCGATGCGCGTGAACAGCTGCGAACTCTGCAGGGCCATGGCCGCGTGTCCCGCCATGCTCTCCAGAAAGGCCCGGTCTTCTTTGGAAGTCACAGCGCCGGAAAGACACAAAACTCCCGCCAGATCTTCGTTGGCTCCCGAGAGGCGCACTACCGTGCAATCGGTCCAGCCCAGAGCAGAGGCATTTTCCGCCCCCAAAACCTGATCAGCCCCGCGAGTGCTGACGCGCTCTGGCTGACGGGCTGCGAATTCAGCAAGGGCTGTGCCCAGGACACGTTCCAGTTCTGCGGAAAACGATGCCGCGGGTGACTCTGACTCAGAGCCCGTCGTGGTCTGGGAAATGATTGGCTCGGAGCCTGGATTCTCGCCTACGCCCGCGGTCGGCAGGCGGGAGGAAGGCAATTTCGGTTGGCAAAAAGCTGCGACCTGCCAGTTTCCTTCGTGCGGCACGGCAAGAAATCCCGATTGCGAACCGGTCAGTTCGGATGTTAGGCACACAAACCGATGGGCAAAGTCGGGCAGACGCAAAATCCCGTCGATCTGGCGCGCCAGTTCGACCAATGCCTCTGCCTGGCGGCGGTGCTGTTCCGAGGCATGTAGGTTGCCGGCAGCTTCCAGCATGATCGCTGCCTGATTGGAAAGAGCGCGCGCACGCCGAACATCTTCCTCTGAAATTCCGCCTCCTTCGAGCCGGTCCAGGACTCCGAACATTCCCAGCAACTTGCCTCCCGCACCGAGCAACGGAACAGCGAGAAACTGCTGGACCTCATAGGCGGCGACCACCTCGAGATTGGCTCCGGGAGTGCGACTGGCTTCGTCAGTCCAGAACACTTCGCCGCGGCGCAGAGCTTTGGTAGCGATGCCTTCTGGAAAGAGCACGTCGCAGCGGCTGGGTTCACCATCGTTGACCGCGTAGCGCACGCGGAACTCATTGTTCTCGAAGAGGGCAATGAAACATCTGCCGAACCTGAGAAACTCCGCCGCGCGCACCACGAAACCCTGCAGGAAGTGCTCCAGATCTTTGCTGGAACCAAGCTGGGACGAGATCTCCAGCAATTGATGAAGCTCATGAGCCTGCCCCTGCGAAGTAGTGTAAAGCTCAGCGTGCGCTATGGCGACCGCGCCAAAGCCGACGATCGCGCCCACCAGGGCTCGCTCTTCCCGCGTGAAGACGGCGTTGCGGCGCGGATAAATGAGAATGGCACCCTGGGTTCGCGAGGTTCGGAAAGGGGCTGCGATCAACATCCCGGGAGACACCAGCGTTCCCAGAGAATGCAGATCCGCGGCAATCGAGAGCGTGATCGGTTCAGCGGCGAGCACCGCACGTTGCGCCAGGTCAGCAGCAAAGCGCAGCGTCTGCCGGTCGTGGCGGGCTCGCACCGAAGTCGCGAGTTGCGGGGTGTCGGCAGAAACGGCCTTCAATTCGAATGGTCCTTCGCGGCGCAACAAAACACATACCAGCGGTGTGCGCAGCAGCAAGCGGAGCCGGTCGGCCAATGCTTCGATGACAGCGGCGACATCAGGAGTGCCGTGAAGCGCATGAGCCACATCGGCCAGAATTTCGGCGCGACGGTGCTCTTCCCGGGAAACTTCGCCCAGGCGAGCTGCCTCGAGCAGGCTGCCGAGTTGCCCGGCGAGGATCGTCGCCTTCGCGGCCATGTCTTCAGTAAAGAATTCCTCATCGGCATCATGAAGAAATGAAACTGCGCCGATAACCTCGTTTAAGACCGCCAGAGGGGCAGCCATGATGGAGCGGGCTTCGAATTCCATCGCTGTCGGAAAGCCAGCGGCATTCAAGTGATTTACCACGACGGTACGACGCTGGCAGATGGCTTGAGAAGCAACGGCACTCTCCTCTGCCCGCATGCGCAAGCCTGGGAAGCGATCCGACATCTTTCCGTAGGCCTGTTCTCCGACAAGTTCGTCAGTCGAGAGGGAACGCCAAAAGTAAACGCCTGAGACATTAAAGAATTCACATGCGGCGCGGCAGAAAAATTCGATCAGTCGACTTGGCTGAGTGCGCTCAGCCGCACTAGAACAAAGTCGCAGCAACAGCTTTTGGAAATTCTCGTCGGACCCTGCAAGCAAAGGGGGATGCTCCTGGCTGAGAACCGGAGTGCCGCCAGGAACCTGAACTCCTAAAGCGCGCGTGGACGAGTAAGGTTGATTCACAAGTGCTTGAATCTAAGTGGGAAAGTATCTGTCATCTCAATTTGAGTCAAGGGAAATGGGCTGGGGGGTGCCTTGGTATGAAATCCCGCGATCTTTTTGAGAATCTGTCTCACGCTGAGAAGTATAGGTCGATTTATCGCGATGAGACAGCACTTATCTCCAGCGCGGGATGAAGTATGGGCCTGGAAGATGTTGAAGCCGCTGACAGATCAGCAACATAGCGCTCATTACTTTGGTTTTCCTCCGAGGGCCCAGGTGGCCCGGACCGTGCACGTCTCGCATGGCCAGCTTCTTGTACACCCAAGGAGGAACTGTGTCTCAAAGAATTGCGGCCGTGGTGCTCTCTGTCATGTTGGGGACCGCCGTGGGACCTATCTACAGCAACGCGCAAAACGCTCAGAACACTCAGAACGAGGAAATGGTGCGGCGCGCCAAGACCAAGGTTCAGCCCACCTATCCCGAATTGGCACACAAGATGAACATTTCGGGGACTGTGAAAATCGAAGTAACGGTCGCGCCCAACGGCACAGTTAAGGAAGCGCGTGTAGTCGGCGGCCATCCGGTACTGGCGCAATCGGCTCTGGATGCCGCCAAAAGGTGGCGTTTTGAACCCGCCGCCTTGGAGAGTACGGGCGTCATCGATTTCAAGTTTGAATCGCGGTAAGTCGCCGCGCCGCGCAGGAGACAGGCATGACACTGGGTAAAAAGCTTTACTTGAACTTCGGATTCATCCTGGGGATGGTGCTGCTGCTGTTCCTCGTCAATTACCTGGCGGTGGAACGCGAGCACAGCGCCAAAGAAGCGGCGGCGAAGTCCCTGAAGCTGGCGGAAACCACCAACGCGGTGCGCTTCCAGATGATGCAGAACCGCCTCTACTTGAGCAATTACCTGCTCAGCGGCGACACCCGCGAGGTGGAGCGCATGAATGAAGGGCTGCGCTCCCTCAATGAGCGCCTTGAGGAGGCCAAGGCACAGGCGAATTCCGAGCAGGTGAAGGTCTCGCTGATGAAGGTCCAGCAACTGGAACAGTCCTGGGCCAAGGAATTCTCCCAGCCTCTGATAGATAAGCGCAAGGACGTGGACTCCGGCAATGCCACGGTGGCCGAACTGCAGATTTACTACCTGCAGAAGGACGCCTCTTCCTGGGTGAAGAACTCCACCGACACGCTGGACATCGCCGATGGGGAAAATCACAAGGAGGTGGAAGCGCGACAGAGTTCTGATCAGACCGCCGCCACCTGGACAATTCTTATCTCTCTGCTGTTTACCCTGGCCGCCCTGTCTGTGGGAGCAGTCATTGCCTACCGCACGGCAACCGGCATCACAGAACCGCTGACCAACCTCATGAATGTGGCGCGGGGAATCGGGAACACCGGGGACCTCGAGCACAACATCGACACCAGCCGTACCGATGAAATCGGCGAATTGGCACGCACTTTCCACAAAATGGTCACTTACCTCAAGGAGATGGCCGCGGTCTCCGAGGCCATCGCCGGCGGGGACTTGACCCTGGAGGTGAAGCCTCGTTCGTCTCATGACACCCTGGGCAATGCTTTTGCCAAGATGGTCGAGGGCTTGGCGGGCCTGGTGCGAAGCGTCCGCGACGCGTCATCCCAGGTGGCCAGCGCTTCCAATCAAGTCGCCGGAGCCTCGGATGATTCGGCTAAGATCGGGCTGCAGGCGTCCTCCGCCATCGATGAAGTCACCAGTACCATGCACGAGATGAGCGTGAACGTGCAGAACATGGTGAAGAGCACGCAGGTGCAGGCTTCGAGCGTCAGCGAGACCTCGGCTTCCATCGACCAGATGGTCGCTTCTATCCAGCGGGTCGCCGACACGGCGAAAGTCCTGCTCGATATCTCCAATCGTTCCCGCGAAGAAGTTCACAACGGAATCGGCACCATGGAGAAGGCCACGGACGGCCTGAACCGCATCAACACCACGATCAACTCTTCCGGGGAAATCATTGGAGCGTTGGGACAACGGGCCGACGATATCGGCAAGATCATTGAAGTGATCGACGATCTGGCCGAGCAAACCAACCTGTTAGCCCTGAACGCCGCCATCGAAGCCGCCCGCGCCGGTGAACACGGCCTGGGATTCGCCGTGGTCGCCGACGAAGTCCGCAAGCTGGCGGAGAAATCGGCGCAGTCCACCAAAGAAATTTCCGAACTCATTCAGAGCATTCAAAAAGAAGCCCGCAAAGCGGTCGAGAACATGGATCGTTCGACCTCCATCGTCAATGAGGGCCTGGAACTGGGTGGAGAGCTGAATTCCGCGTTAAAGAAGATCTCGAATGTAGTCACGGAAGTCTACAAGTTCGCCCAGGAAATCGGCGCCGCCACCAACGAGCAGTCTCATGGCTCCTCGCAGATTGCGCGGGCGACGACCCGCCTGAACGAAATCACCCACGAGATCAACTCAGCCGTAGAAGAACAGGCGTCCGGAGCCCAGGCGGTCGTCAAGGCCATGGAGCGGATGCGCGAACTGGTACAGCAGTCGACTTCCAGTTCCACGGAGCTGGCAGCTTCTTCGGAACAAATGTCGAAGATGTCGCGCAGCCTGCTGGATTTCATTGACCGTTTCGCTCTGGCAGAGAGTTCCCGCTCCCAGACGGTCGCGGACGGCAGCGGCCGGAGTGCCCGCCGGGCAACTGCGGGGGCACAGTAGGCCGCAGGAGGCCGGAAGACCATGAGCCGCGAACTCCACATTGTCGGTTTTCAGGTAGGCCGCGAGACCTATGGAGTGCCCATCACTTCCCTGCACGAGATCGTGCGCGTTCCGGATATCACTGCGGTGCCGGACGCTCCCGATTATCTCGAAGGCGTCATCAACCTGCGAGGCAAGATTGTCTCGGTCATGGACCTGCGCAAGCGCTTCGGGGAGAAGGAAGCGGGGTTAAAAAGGCAGAACCGCATCCTGGTCGTCGAGCACGCTGGGAGGCTGGCAGGACTAATTGTGGATTCAGCCTCCGAAGTTTTAAAAATTCCCTCCGACGCGGTCGAGCCTCCGCCCGCAGTTTTTCAGGAGGGCGGATTGAACTGCGTGACCGGGCTGGGGAAGGTTGGGGGACGGCTGGTGGTGCTGCTCGACATGAGCAAGCTGCTCGCGCCCGCCAGCCTGCAGGCCAAAAGCGAAAACGGGGACAAGAAAGCGAAGACGGAAGCGGCACGTGGAGCGGGCGCAAGCTGAGCCCGGCCATAATCTGAAATCGACTCAAGCGGCGGGACGAGAACACGAATGAGCACATCCGGGGCGGCACCAGCTCCCATATTGACCGAGGCGGAACTGAAGTTGCTGCAGGCGCTCGTTTACCAGGAGTGCGGCATGCACTTCGACGAACGCCGCACCCACTTCCTCCAGGACCGGCTGTTGCGCCGGCTGAAGGAGTGCCGTGTGGATTCTTTCTATGCCTATTACCGCCTGCTCATCAGCAGCCAGGGCAAGGAAGAACTGGCCAAGTTGCTGGAGAATCTCACGGTCAATGAAACCAGCTTCTTCCGCCATAAGGCGCAGCTGGATCTGTTTCAAAAAACCGTTCTGGAAGAACTATTCAAGCACAAGAGCGCTCGCCGGGAATACTCGATACGCATCTGGAGCGCCGGATGCTCGACCGGCCAGGAAGCTTACACGCTGGCCATGCTGGTCACCGATGCCCTGGCCTACTACTACCTGAGAAATCCGCTGCCCATCGAACTGCCTCTGCCCAAGCCGCTGGTACCTCCGCCATGGCGGGTGGAGATCCTGGCCAGCGATATCAGCTACTCGGTTCTGCGAGCTGGGCAGGAAGGAACCTACAGCGAGCACCAGATGTCGATGGTGGATTACGGATTTCGTTTGCGTTATTTCGACAAGATCTCGGATCGCTACGGGGTGAAGAAAGCGCTGAAAGAAATGGTCCACTTCGACTTTCACAACCTGAAAACCGAGTACCTGCCCCAGCGCAATGATGTGATCTTCTGCCGCAACGTGATGATGTATTTCGATGAAGCCGAACAGAAGCGGCTCATCGAGAAGTTCTACCGCTGCCTGAATCCCAATGGCTATTTATTCGTCGGCCATGCCGAAAGCTTGCTGGGCCTGACCAAGAAGTTCCAGATGGTGCACAAGGACAGCGGCACCGCCTACCAGCGGCTTGAGGTGCGAGAGTGACGAATTCCCCCGACGAGCGCGGCGCGGAACTGCGGGACCTGTTCTACGAAACCTCGCAGGAACTGCTGCAGGCTCTCAACGATGAAGCCCTGAAGCTGGAAAAGCGTCCCGGTGACGAAGAGATTGTGCGCAGCGTGCGGCGCACCGCTCACACTTTGAAGGGCGACTCCGCCGCCTGCGGCCTGCGCGAATTGAGCGAACTGGCGCATCAGTTCGAAGACGCGCTCTCGATGGAAGGAGCGGCGGCACACGCGGCGGTGGCTGACATCGCGTTCGCGGCAGCCGACCTTTTTGCCGAGATGATCGCCGCTTACCGGAAGGGCCATAAGCTGCCTTCGACCAGAAAGCTCAGCAAACGTATTGAAGAACTGACTTCGACGCCGGCAGCGAAAAAGTCGCGCAAGCGAAAATCCGCGTCGCTTAGCAAACATTCCGCCGATTGGACCGAGTACGAAAAGCTCGCGATGCTGCAGGCGCAGGCCGACGGCCAGGACGTCCTCCATGTCGCCGTTAAGATCGATCCGCACTGTGCCATGCCGATTGCCGGGCGGCAACTCGTTCAGAACGCCATTGCCAGCATGGGTCCGGTGCTCGCTGTGCGCCCCGATGCCAAATCCGCGGCGGCTACCAAGCATGTGGAATTCGTTCTGGCCAGCGTGCAGACTCCGCAGCAGATCATCGCGAAATGCAAGATCCCGACCATCGCGGAAGAGGTCACGGTTGACCTGCTATACCAG
>JAICJP010000241.1 GCA_025928375.1 Candidatus Sulfotelmatobacter sp. | reverse complement strand
TAGGCTTGTGCCAGCGTCTTGCCAGTTGCCGTGCCACAAGGGTTGGTGTGTTTGATGATGGCGCACACCGGTTCTTCGAATTCCTGGGCCACATCCCAGGCGGCTTGCAGATCGACAATATTGTTATACGAAAGCTCTTTCCCCTGCAGTTGATGCGCATTGGCCACGCCTGCGCCGGAACCGTCCGAGTACATCGCCGCTTTCTGGTGCGGGTTCTCGCCATAGCGCAGGTCCAGGACTTTCTGGAACGAGAAGCGGATCGCTTGCGGAAATGTCACCCCTTGCGGCTGCACGTCGAAGCTGTCAGGGCTGATGCCTTCCAGGGTTGACGCGATCGCGGCATCGTACGCCGCCGTGGTGGCGAACGCTTTCTGCGCCAAGCGCCACTTCGTCGCTTTCGATAACGCGCCCTTCTCTCTTTGCAGTTCATCCGCAATCGCTTCGTAGTCGGCCGGGGAAGTCACGACGGCTACGTCCTCGAAGTTTTTTGCTGCCGAACGAATCATCGATGGGCCGCCGATGTCGATGTTCTCGATCAGTTCCTGGAATCCAACGCCCCCTTTGGCGGCGGTCTTTTCAAAGGCATACAGATTCACCACCACCATATCGAGCGGCTCAATGCCATGTTCCTGTACCGCGGCAACATGCTTTGGGTCGTCGCGGCGATGCAGGATTCCTCCGTGAACTTTGGGGTGAAGGGTCTTGACCCGGCCATCCAGCATTTCCGGAAAACCGGTCAGTTCGGAGACGTCTTTGACCATGATGCCGGAATCTCGCAGCAGCTTGGCCGTGCCGCCGGTGGAGATCAGTTCGATCCGGAGAGCAGTGAGCGTCCTGGCAAAATCGACCAGGCCGGTCTTGTCCGTCACACTTAAAAGAGCGCGTTGAATTTTGCGATTAGCTGGCATCGAGTCCTTACCTACTTTGTTCTACGCCACGAATGTGCACGGATGAACACGGGTCTGCAAAGAAACGTCGTTCGCCGCGGAGTCTTTGATAACTGGCAGGACGTGCTTTCAGTGAATCGTGACTCAAGATTCTATCAGTTGCTGGAGGGTGGAGAAAGCAAACGCTCAAGCGGCGAAAGACAGGAAGGCGCCTTGGCAGGGCACTAGGAGGATTTGGGCATCAGGATTTCGCTTTGGCTTTGAGCTTGACGTGCCCTTCGTTGATTTCAACTGAGTACTCGACGTTTTCGCAGTGGTACTGCTTGCGAATTTGCTCGGTCTTTTTTTGCACGAAGGTGGTGAAGGAATCGATGCCGCCGCTGACCGGTTCTCCGGCTTTCTTCTTGGCCGCTACCAGAGTGTTGTACAGGCGTTCGACCTGCTCGCGCTCGGACTGGTCCACGCTGTGCAGCGTGAAATGTGGCGAGGACGTTGCTCCGGCAGCTGCAACGGCCGCCGCAGCGTGGCTCACGCCATACACCGGATGGTGCTGCGGCTGGTGCTCATTTTCTTCCCGCACTCCCTGGATCGAGAGAATTGCGTCTTGCGGACGGCGATATCCTTCTTCCCGAATGCGGGACTTCTTGCGCCAGAGATCGCTGTAAATCGCGTAGCGCTGCGCCATTTCGTTGTAGCGATAGCGCTGGGAGAAATTCATGCGCCCGCCATCGGAGAATTTCCGCAGCATCGCCAGCACCTTCCACTCGATGTCGGTGGGCGGACGCTTTTGCGGATTGCTGAAAAAAATCTCGTACTCGATCTTCAGACGGCGCAATTGGGTATCGAGTATGTTCAGCTCTTCGTCGATCGTCACAGGTATCTCCGCAGCCAGTGTAGGTCAGCAGATATGGCAAGAGCGAGGTACCGGTCGGACACGAAGGGGATGGTACGAAAGTAAGCGGGGAGAGGAGGTTCTGGCTTCTAGGACTCGATCTCGCCGAAGACCTTACTTGGCGTTAGAGGCCATCTTCTTCACCATGGCGAGAACCAGTTTACGGTCGCTGTCGTTCAGGTTGGTGGCGTAGCGGCGGATCTGGCTGAGGAAGCGCACTTCGTCATCGGAAAGTTGCGGCAGTCCTTTGGAGCCATTGCTATGACCCGGTTCGGCGAAAAACTGCGACAGCGGCAACTCCATCGCGCCCGCGATTTTCGACAAAGTATCGAGCGACGGAATGGTGTGCCCGTTTTCCACCCGCGACAGATAACAGCGCAATAATCCGGTGCGTTTTTCGATATCGCCTTGTGACATTCCTTTTTGCAGGCGGTAATTGCGGATGGTCTCGCCGATGTTCATCGTTGGGAGCATTGCAGGATGGGTCATGGTAACCAGAGCGGCAACTTCTGGCAAGGGGAAATTTGTGCCACAGACTAGGACAACGGTGCCATACAAAACCGGGGGCCGAACGCATGGATTCGGACTGTCTGCTCGAATACTTATACGTTGTAAAAGTATCCAGCATGCAGTCCGAGCGAGCTTTCGCGACTCACCTTACGCTCTCCGCGCTAGCTACGTCTCTACGGGAGCAACTGAGCAGTTTTTTATTTTTTCAATGTGGACGTGAGAAAATCGACGGTGCGCTTCCACGCGTCCGCAGCATCGGCGGCCCGGTAGCCTTCTTTGTTGTTGGGATTCTCGAATGCGTGTCCGGCATCGTCATAGATCTTGATCTCAATTTTCTTGCCCAGCTTGTCGAGTTGTTCCCCAAACCTTCTGACGTCGGCGGGAGGAATGCCTTTGTCCTGCGCGCCAAAGATGCCGAGAATCGGTGCATGAACCTTCTTCATCGACTCGGGATCGGTGGCCAGGTGGCCGTAGTTGATGACATCCGCGGCGAGCGTGGGCTCCTGCAGCGCTACATCGAGCGCGTAGCCCCCGCCCATGCACCAGCCGATGGCCCCAATGCGATCCTTCTTCACATTTGGCTGCGAAGCGAGGAATTCAAAAGCCGCGTGTAGGTCGCGCTTGGCCCGGTCTTCCGGGACACCCCGCATAATTTCGTGCGCCTCCTCAGGAGTGGTCGCAACTTTTCCGCGATATAGATCGACGGCGAGAGTTACATATCCCTGCTCGGATAATTTCTGCGCTTGCTCGTTGACCCAACCGTTCAATCCCCACCATTCGTGGATAACGATTAGCGCGGGAAATGGGCCTTTGCCCGCCGGTGTGTAGACTTCCCCACTGACGGTTTCGTCCCCGCTCTTGTAGGTGACCGTTTTGCTTTCGGCGAACAACGACGTTGCTGTCAGGAGAAGCGCGAGAGCGAACAGGATGGCTTTCTTCATGGCGGGCCTTTCTCGATCCGGGTACACATTCTGTCCGAAGAGCATGCCGGTTTACAACCGCAGCTCCATATAGAGAGCGCTGGGAATGGGATTGGAGCAATAAGGGGAGATTTCGTGGAATCCGAGCTTGCGGTACATCGCGACCGCGTCTTTCATGACCGATTCAACCGTGTCCAGGCGCATCTGCCGGTAACCGATGTGGCGAGCTTCGGCGATAATGCGATGCGCCAGAGCGAGGCCGAGTCCCTTTCCGCGAAATTGCGGTCGCAAGTAGAGTCGCTTCATCTCGCAGATGCCGTCTTCCAATTTGTGCAGCGCCACGCACCCGGCAAGATGGTGCTGATATTCCGCCAGCAGCAGCCGGCCGCTCGGAGGCACGTAATCGCCGGGAAGCTCCGCCAGTTCCTTGTCAAAACTCTGGAAGCACAGGCTGAACCCGAGAGACTGTGCGTACTCGAGAAACAGTTCGCGGGCTTGTGCGATCTGCCCCGCAGACTCAGCTTGCAGGAACTCGACTGAGGGGCTGTCAAGATCAGGTTGCGTCAACATAAACAACGTCCAACGCAGAAGTGTCCGGCTACGCCTTCCGGCGAAGCAAAATCAGCGACGAATGAGACCAAGATACCACCGGCGCACCAACCGAGGGTGGTGACCAGGTTCTTGCCCTCCAGATTTCGCCGGAGAAGCCAGGCGAGGATGAGCCATTCGACTAATCGAACCGGGGCATAGATAGTGAGATATTTCCAGAGGACGTCGTCCGCTTGAATTGGGACGATGAAAAAAATGCTGACTCCGAACACCACGCCAATGAGCAGTCGGAGGAACCCGAACCCTGTCGCTTTTCGCCACCCCGAAGACGTTGGTTGCCAGAGACGGAGTCCCAGCCAGCACCATGCGGTGTAGCAGGCTAACTTGATCAAGACGTAGATCACATATTGCATATGCTAAAAGGAGTACAGAATCAGACTCTGTAGGTGAGCCCCTCGCTGCTCTCATCCCATCAACATGCCGCCGTTTACATTGAGCACATGCCCGGTGATGTAGGAGGCTTCCTCTGAGGCCAGGAACACTGCCGCGCTCGCCACGTCCTCTGGAGTGCCGACTCGGCCGAGCGGAATTTGCTTGATCGCGCTCTGCTTCAATTCGTCACTGAGCACTGCTGTCATGGCGGTTTCGATAAAGCCAGGCGCGACCGCGTTGCAGGTGATATGGCGCGAGCCCACCTCACGCGCGATCGCCATGGTGAGGCCGATGAGCCCGGCTTTGGACGCGGCATAGTTGGCTTGTCCCGCCTGGCCCATCTGTCCGAAGACGCTGGTGATGTTGACGATGCGTCCCCACCGTTGCTTCAGCATCGACGGGATCACGTTTTGAATGCACAGATAGGCTGACGTCAGATTGGTTTGGAGGACCGCATCCCAGTCGGCGCGTTTCATGCGCATCACGAGTTGGTCGCGGGTGATGCCGGCGTTGTTGACCAGGATGTCGATCTTGCCGAATTGGGCGATCGCCGCTTTGATGCCGGACTTCACTTGCTCTTCATCACCCACATCGAGGGCGAATGCGGCGGCTTTCCCGCCAACACCCGTGATCTCTTGCACCAGTTCGTTCAACTTTTCCTGATTGCGCGCGGCCAGCGCGACCGCGGCCCCTTCTTTGGCGAAACGAAGGGCGCATGTGCGCCCGATGCCTTGAGACGCTCCGGTCACCAGCGCAACCCGTTGAGCAAGCGACATTCAAATTCTCCGTGCAAGTAATGAATGAGGTGGAAGCCGGAATTATACGCGGGGCTACGGTTAGTCCGCGCGGCGCAACGGCCAAATCAGGACTTCGAGAGCTTTCGAGAAATGAAGAAGCGGCGCCGAATCTGGCAACGCAATCTGGGCCGCCGCTGCCATAGTGTTCCGTTCGATGCTCGCTTCGGCGTCCTGCAAAGGCCAAGGCAGATGATGAATCTCGCAGCGGTATATGTGCTTCTCATGCATCGTGTAGAGACAATAGCGCGCAGTAAGAAAATCCTCGAGCGATCCTTTGTCGCGGATGCAAGGAGGGCCGGTCGGTCGATAGCTGCCAACGAATTCGGCCGGCCTGTGTAGAGGCGGACACAATCGTCCGCCCCGCGAGCAAAGCGAGCGTGTGTCGCCGCGCGTCGAAGAATAAAGAATTCGCCCCCCGTCTTCCCGGCAATCCATCGCAGCATGGAAATACGGCAGGTGAAAAAACGTCCGCGCTCCCCAGACCGCAAGGTGGCTGATGATGTCCAAGCTAAAAAAATAAACTCCAGGCTGGGCTCCGTAGGTCACGTAGGTCCGCACGTTCAGTTCGGGGGCGCGCGAGAACCCTGGCACTGGCGGTAGCCCGCGAGCCCGGATGCCGCTCATCCAGAAAGGAACAACCCCAATCCAGCATTCTCCGTCCAACGTATCCAGCATTAAGCCTTCGGGAACCAATGGACGGAGTTCTGCAAAGGGAACCGGCCAATGCGCGAACAAAAGATCGTTCCAGGTCTGCTTCATGATCCAGGGGCCGGGCGGGCATGGCCACGGGCGATGCGCGACGCTTTGCAGCAGCGGATGCAAGGCATCAGTTTACTTCCCAGCCACGAATTGGCCATTGCGGATTCACAAGGGCGGCGGGTAACATGCCAGCACTCCCATGTCCCCGTCAACCAATGTTGTGATCATGCCCAAGCCTTCCAACCCAAACTCTCCAGACGCTGAAGCGGGGCACAGGTCGACCCATCGCGGCTCGGCATTGGAGAAGCCCCTGGACGCGGTCGAGACGCATGCCTCATCTTCTGTCCCCTCCTCCGAAGTGTTTGCCGTGTTCGGGGTAGAGCCGGAAATTCAGGCTTACGCGATGGCGAAATATTCCCGCTCAGCGCTTTCGATGAAGGAGTCGCTGCGCGAGATCAGCACCCAGAAAGCGGAAAAGTTTCTCAACACTTTCTACTTCCAGTATGGCCACCGATCGATCGCCGATCTCGCGCATCTCGCACTGGCCATTGAGCGGCTTTCGATTTTGGCGGCCATCGAACTGGCCGACGAGCAGCGCTGGGATGGGCAGGAGCGGTCCACGCGTTATCAGGACTTTCGCAAGAGCGGCTACTTCACCCCCAATTTCGGATCCGATGATGAGGCCCGGAAGCTCTATCAGGAGACAGTGGACTTCCTGTTCGCCGAGTACGACGCGCTTTCGGCGCACATGACCCAGCACCTGATCAACATCACGCCCAAGCCCGCCGACATGAAGCAGGACGCTTATGAGCGGACGCTGAAGGCGCGGGCATTCGATATCACCCGATACCTGTTGCCGCTGGCCACGAATACCTCTCTTGGAGAGATAGTGAATGCGCGCACCCTGGAGAACCAGGTCGC
>JAICJP010000456.1 GCA_025928375.1 Candidatus Sulfotelmatobacter sp. | reverse complement strand
GAGGCCTGGGAATGACGGTGAACGTTGGTGAGGCTCTCCTGCAGGATGCGGAAGAGGACAAGTTCTCGATCGCGCGAAGGGCGGTCCATGTTCTGGGGGATGTCGCAATCGATGTGAAGCCCGCTGCGCCGGGCAAATCCTTCGACGAACCAGCGCGCGGCGGGGGCGATTCCGGCTTCATCGAGCAGCGGAGGATGCAAGAGATAGGAAGTAGTTCGCACTTCCTGCAGCGCCTCATCGGCCAGTGCGTTGAGATCGTCGATCAGGGGCTGGAGAGCGGTAGGAGATCCTTTGACCTGCCGGATCAAAGCGATGGACATCTTTACCGCGGCGAGGGTCTGGCCGACGGTATCGTGGAGGTCGCGTGCGATGCGGCGGCGTTCTTCGTCCTGCAGCGTCATCAAGCGGACGGAGAGTTGCCGGAGATCGATCTCGGCCTGCTGGCGGACGCTGATCTCGGATTGCAGGCGGTCGAGAGCCTTCGAGAGTTCCTCGGTACGCTGCAGCACCCGCGCCTCTAACTGGTCGTGCGCCTTGCGCAGGTCTTGCTCGGCGCGCTGCCGCTCGCGTGCCTCCCTGGTCAGAGCCTCAATCGTTTCGTTCAGGCGCAATTGCTTATTACGGTTGGCCCCCCCGAGGGCAATCAGGACGGCGGACACTAGAAAGAAGCCGATCGTGGCGTGAATTTCTGAAGAGTGAATCACCGCGAACGAGTGGCGTGGGTCCATGAACCAGTAGAAAATGCCAAGGAATCCAATCAAGCCACTGAGGGCTGCCGGGACATACCCGCAGAGCACGGCGCAATAGGCCACCGCGATGTAGACGGTAACGTAAAAAGCGACGGGTCCCAGCAGCGGATCGAGCAGCCAGCGGAGCAGGATCGCGGCCACGCCGGCGGCAAACGCAATCGTATAACGCCGGGAGACATTCTTGGGCGGAATGGGTGTGAGGTTAGTGAGCATCTGCGCTGCGACTGCGCCTTGCATGCAACTCACCTGCTGAGTTGGTTGGAAGGAAACACCGGCGGGCACGGAGCACGCAGGTGCACTATATCGTGCGGTGCGAACAGAACCCCTTGCGCATTCTTTAGGGTGGGATGCGGCCCTGGCGTATGGGGGTTGTCCAACGGAACTGAGGTAGAGTTTAGGAGCTCTGCTTAGACTTGTGAGATTGACCTGCATTTCTGAATCTCAGCGGGGGCTCAGTAGAGGTATCTGCTGTGTTCCTCTATGCCCGCAGTGGTGAAGAAGCGAAAAGCGTATGCTCGGGACGCGCTCGAGCTTGTTCTGGAGCATTCTGGTTTACATTCTCTTACGTGGAGCTTTCATCATGAACCATTTCTCGCGTTGCTTGCTCGGTTTGTTCTTGTGTCTGGGGTCGTTGGGTTGGGCTCAGGAGAAGGTCATCATCGATACCGACATTGGCGACGACGTGGATGATGCCTTCGCGCTGGCGCTGGCGGTGAAGAGCCCAGAACTGCAGGTGCTGGGAATCGCGACTGCATTTGGCGAAACCGAAGCGCGGGCAAAAATTGTGGACCGGTTTCTGGCAGAAGTCGGGAAGTCGGATATTCCTGTGTTCGTGGGGAAGCCTGCGGGAAAGACCCCGATGTCGCAGCGCATTTATGGCGAAGAAGGACACTTCGCCCAGAGTTCGCATGCGGACGCGACGGATTTTCTGCTGCAAGAGACTAAAAAATATCCGGGCGAGATTACGCTGGTCGCGATTGGACCGCTGATGAACGTCGGCGAAGCCATCGATCGCGACGCGGCAGCGTTTCGCAAGCTCAAGCGGGTTGTGATCATGGGAGGATCGGTCCGGCGCGGCTATGGGGATTACGGGTACAACGAGCATTTTCCTCCTTCGCCGGAGTGGAACATCTTGAATGATGTGAAGTCGGCGCAGAAGTTGTTCGCGTCAGGGGTGCCGCTCTATGTCATGCCGCTGGATTCGACGCAGTTAAAGCTGGACGAGGTGAAGCGCGCCTTTCTGTTTACGCGGGGGACTCCGGTAACCGATCAGCTGGCGATCTTGTATCACTTGTGGGCGCAGGAGACTCCGACGCTGTTTGATCCGATGACGGTGACGTTTGTGTTGAAGCCGGAGTTGTGTCCGGTGACGCCAATGCATATTCGGGTGGATGAGAAGGGATACACGCGCGAGGAGCGGGGGACGCCGAACGCGCAGGTTTGCCTGAATTCGAATCCGGAAGATTTCTTCCAGTTCTATTTGAGGAGAGTGGGGGAACGGTAGCGCGGGTTTTTTCTGCGACAAAGTCAAAATCCCCACCCTACGAAAACCGCGTAGGGTGGGGACTCTGGGCCATTTGAGTTCAACTCACCTTGGAGAACAGAAATGGATGAGAGCGGGAGGCGGAGATTTTTGAAGAGAGCTGGGATCGCTGCGGTTCCGGCTCTGGCGCTGAACCTCCCCAACCTGGCAGCGCAGGACGCCGCTCAACCCGCGTCCCGGGTTCTCTCCCATGACGTAAGGAAGTTTGGTGCTGCCGGGGACGGAAAAACTCTGGATACTGCCGCCATCAACCGCGCGATTGACGAGGCAGCCAACTCGGGCGGGGGAACAGTCTACTTCCCTGCTGGAAATTATCTTTGTTACTCCCTTCATCTGAAGAGCAAGGTTGAGCTTCATCTGGAGCAAGGGGCGACGATTCTGGCCGCGGACCCTGCCTCGGATGTGTCTCGCAGTTATGATCCGGCCGAATCGAACAAGCCTTGGGAGGACTATCAGGACTACGGGCACAACCATTGGCACAACAGCCTGATCTGGGGCGAGGGGCTCAGCGATGTTTCGATCTGTGGGCCGGGGTTGATCTGGGGTAAAGGGCTGAGCCGCGGATGGGGCGCGGGTCCGGTTGCGGAGCAGCCCGGGGTGGCAAACAAAGCGATTGCACTCAAGAATTGCCGGAACGTGCTGCTGCGGGATTTCTCTATTCTGCACGGCGGGCATTTCGGGATTCTCGCCACGGGTGTGGACAACCTCACCATCGACAATTTGAAGATCGACACCAACCGCGACGGCATAGATGTTGACTGCTGCCGCAATGTGCGGATCTCTAACTGCAGCG
>JAICJP010000216.1 GCA_025928375.1 Candidatus Sulfotelmatobacter sp. | reverse complement strand
TGACCAACCATCTGTGAAGGAACTGCTCGAACGCATTGATCGACTGGAAAAACGAGTAAACGAGCTTGAGGCGAATGAGCACACGCCGGTCGTAACTAAAGTGGCCAGTGCTGCGCAACAACCTGCCCCGCCTGTGCAACCGCAGCAGCGGGACACAGCTAGCCCTTTGTCTGCTCATGAGCATATGCCAAGTTCCGAGTTGCAACAGGTCGAGACCCATTACCCCTCGCTGCAGATCCACGGCTTTGGGGACGTGGACTTTTCGGCAACCGACCAAAAAGGATCGAGCAGTGGCTTCAACATGGGACAGTTCGTGCTGCACTTCGCGTCCGCGCTATCTGGAAAGGTCAGCTACTTCGGAGAAGTCAGCTTCACGGCGGAGCCGGCGAGCTACGAACTGGCCGTGGAGCGCTCTATCATTCGCTACGACTATAACGATTATTTCAAACTGTCATTCGGCAAATATCACACTCCCATCGGTTATTGGAACGCGACTTTCCATCATGGGGCTTGGCTTCAGACGAGTATCAGCCGTCCAGAAATGGTGAAATTTGGGGGGAGCTTGATACCGGTTCATTTTGTCGGCGCCCAAGCCGAAGGTAATATCCCCTCCGGCTGGTTAGGGTTGGGTTACAACGTGGGGTTGGGAAATGGGAGAGGCTCGCTCTTCAGCAAAGCCGGCGACAGCGGCGACGTGAACAGCAATCGAGCCTGGGTCGCCAATCTCTATGCCAGACCCTCACGTCTATACGGACTTCAAGTCGGGGGATCGTTCTACGGTGACAAGCTTTCCACTACGCCAGGCACATATTTCAATGAGTGGATCGCTGCCGCTGATGCGGTCTGGAACAAGGAGCATCCCGAGATTCTCGCGGAATATGCGAATGTCCATCACCGCGACCTGGCGACCTCCCAGAGCTTCAATACGACGTCCTACTATTTTCAGGTGGGCTATAGGCTTCCCTGGGAGGCGAGTAAATGGAAGCCCTATTACCGCTTCGAGTATATTCATAGGCCGGGAGTGGAGCCGGTTTGGGACTTTTCTACTACTCCCAGCGTGGTTGATTTGGTCGGATCGTTGGTGGGGGTAAGATACGACATCACCAACTTCGCGGCGTTTAAGGGCGAATATCGGCGTGCCCGAACCGGAGAGAATAAACCCAATGTCAATGGGGCGTTCTTCCAGACCGCATTCACTTTCTAGAACAAAATCATGAACCTCAACCGCAAAATCGCACTCATGAGCTTGGGGCTGGCGTGCGTGATTCTGGGCTTCTGCGCAATTATTGTGGCGCAGAGCCAGAGCGTCGATCTCGCGGTCGTGGTCCATCCTGACACGCCGGTCAGCGATCTCAGTTTGGCCGATGTGCGCAAAGTCTTCCTCGGGGACCGGCAATACTGGACCAGCAATTTACCTGTGGTGCTGCTGATCCGCGCTCCGGTTGCGCGAGAACGGAATGTCGTGCTGAAAATCATCTACCAGATGTCGGAGGCGCAGTTCAAACAATACTGGATCGCCAAAATCTTTCGGGCAGAGTCGGCCTCAGCGCCCAAAGTGGTGTATTCGAACGATATGGCTAATGATCTCGTGACCGCCGTTCCCGGCGCCATTGCGTTTATCGATGCCCGCGAGGTGCGGCCCGGAGCCAAGGTCCTGCGGGTCGATGGTCATCTGCCCGGGGAGCCGGGGTATCCACTGCGATAGACTCCCGAGAAGTGCCTTGCGTTACTGCTACATCGCGAGTCGCCGCAATAGTTCCTGAAAACGCGCATCGGATCGAATGCCATCGAACAGAGGCTCAACTTTCATGTTAGTGAGATTGCTATCGCGTTCGGTGTATGCCCGTTCCAGGGCCGCGAGGGCTTCCTGTTTCTGTCCGAGTCGCGCATAGATTTCCGACATGTTGTATGCGGAAACATAGCCTCGCTTGGAAATCTCCTGGAGGCCTGCAATCCAACTCCGGAGCACGCCTGGATAGCCGGAGGTGCTGTAATCTTCCCCGATGGCCGCTGCCAGATCCGGATTGCCAGAGAGCGTCAACACTCTTTGCCGTTCGGCAACGGCCTCCTTATACATTCCGCTTTGCGCATAGGCTGCCTCCAGGGCATGCTGTGCCGGAACGAATTTTGGATCCATTTCTAATGTCTTCTGAAGCTGCTGGACCGCTGTGTCGTACTGGCGCGCAAAATATAGCTGGCGCCCGATACTCGTATTGATGAGCAGTGACAACGGATCCAGTTCTTGTGCCTTCTTCAACTCCAGCTTGCCTTGCTCGATGCGCCCCATTCTTATCAGGAAATCGGCGTACCACTGGTGGGCAGTCGCTGAGTTCGGGTTGAGTTGAATCGCTTTCTTGAACTCACTCTCCGCTCCCCCCCAATCCCAATCGTAACCCGCGCGAACCAGCGCCAGGGCAACATGGGCTTCGGGCAGTTGGTCGTCAAGCTTTACGGCTTGCATGGCGGCTGTCTTTGCGTTCTGCCATACCTTGCTCGGCGCGTCATATCCGGACTGGCCCAGGAAGTTATACGTATTCGCGAGGCCGGCGTACGCCAGAGCGTAATTCGGATCTTTTTCTACGGCCTGATTGAAATAAGTGATCGCCTTGCGGAATCCGTCCTCTGTCCACTTGTTCCAGTAGAACAGACCTTGCAGGTAAAGCCGGTAAGCGTCGGGATTTTCCGTCTCGTGCTGGGCCAATTGCCCAGCTTGCGTACCCATCAATCTCGGCCGCAGGTTCTCATAGATCTCTTTCGAGATGTCCTGCTGAACCGTAATCAAGTCGGAGATTTTTCGGTTGTATTGGTCGCCCCACAACTCCGACCCGTCGGCCACATTGACCAAATCAGCCTGGATCATTAATGTCTCGCCCTGCTGCGTAATCCTGCCCAGCAACACGGCATCGACATTAAGCTCTGTGCCCACTTTTTGAACATTTGCCTCGCGTCCCTTGTAACTAAAGACTGTGCTGCGAGCCATCACCTGAAGTTGAGGAACGCGGCTTAGACCGCTGATGATTCCTTCCGTGACCCCGTCGGCAAGATATTCAAGATTAGGATCGGCGCCAGCGTTCACAAAGGGCAGAACCGCTACGGAACGAATGCGCGATCCTCCGCCTCCCAGCATTCGGCTCCGCCAGTTATGCGGAATCATGAGTGCCAGCAGAACAACTAACAGGCAGGCGGCTCCCGCCACACTCAGAGATGCTCTGTCCCAGCGCTTCTTGACATTTTGCTTCTGTAAGGACGTGGGAACGCCGGCGGACTCGGTATCACGCTTGACCCTTCTGAGGTCGGCACGCAGTTCGGCTGCTGACTGGTAGCGCAAACGGCGATCTTTCTCCAATAATTTTGCGATAATCCATCCCAAATCGGACAGCAGATCTGGATTCAAGCGCGTGACGGGCAATGGCGCCCGATTCAGGATTGCCTCAAATACCACCGCGGTGGTGGTACCCGTGAAGGCGAGGCGCCCCGAGGCCATCTCATACAAAACCGCGCCCAGAGAAAAAAGATCAGTGCGCGCATCAAGTTCCTGCCCACGCGCTTGCTCGGGAGACATGTACGCGACCGTTCCCAAGGCCATTCCCGTGCTCGTCAAATTCTCCTCGCTGGTTAAAGTGGGATCGGCGGGGCTTCCCAGCGCCTCTGCTACTCGACGATGCCCAGACACCAGTTTTGCTAAGCCGAAATCTAGAATCTTGGTTTGTCCGCGCTTGGTGATGAAGATGTTGGCGGGCTTCAGATCCCGATGGATGATTCCCGACTCGTGCGCAGCGTCCAGGGCATCAGCGATCGGAATGACAATGTCCAGGATTTGAGCGCTTTCCAGCGGCTTACCGGCGATCAGATGCTTGAGCGTTTGGCCCTCTAGAAGCTCCATCACGATGAAGGGTTGGCCCTCCCACTGGTCAATCTCGTGAATGGTACAGATGTTGGGATGGTTCAACCCCGAGGCGGACCGAGCTTCGCGCTGAAAGCGTTCCAAAGCCTGAGGTTCGCTTACCAGCCTTGGAGGCAGAAACTTCAAGGCCACGCTGCGTCCCAGTCTCAGGTCCTGAGCGCGATAGACGATGCCCATCCCGCCGCCACCCAGCTTATCTTCAACTCGATAGTGGGAAATGACTTGGCCGAGCATAGCTCACCGGTTGCGGTGGTCCGCAATGTTAGGACACGGGAAGGGACAAGTCAACGCGCGCTCCGTTCTTTGCGACGGTGTAGGAGTAGAGCACGAGCCGTCCACCGATAACGCGCGTGACTTCTCCGCCACTCGCAGGCACTTTGCAGAGGTTCTGTGTTCCGTCGTCGTCGGCGATGAAGTAGATGAACTTGCCGTCCGGAGAAAATCTCGGAGCGCTCGCCATTCGGTCGAACGATTTTGTCAGCACCTTCGCCGCGCCACCGGTTGCGGGAGAAAGCGCCACGTGCTTCGTCGAGTACTCCAGGAGTTTCGGCTCGAGCTGCGTCACATAGGTGATCCACTGTGCATCAGGGGACCACGCGGGGCTTACCTGGATAACCGACGCCTTCGATTTTCATACCGTCGGGAATTGGAGCGCGTCACCGTCCCAGAACTTGATGCCGCGTTGCAACGCATTGCGGAGAAAATCGCGTTTGCGCCAGTGCCCCCAGCCGTTTGAATTCAGACACCGAGCGACGAGGCTTCGTTGCAGGAATACCAAGGACGAGCAATTCGAGAGGAGAAGGCCCCTTTAGAGGAATGGGGAAGGTAACGAAAACCCGCAAGATGGTCGGGAATGGTGCACGCCAGATAACGAACCCTGGCGGACCCAGCTAGTCCTCCCGTAGCGCCTCCACCGGGTCGATACTGATCGCCCTTCTTGCCGGCAAGTAGCTAGCAAGCAAGACCAGCGCCGCCAAGACAACGCAAGCTCCGAGTGCAGTCGCCGGATTGTACAGGCTTACCCCATAGAGCATGCTGCGGAGCGCCTGGCCTGCGGAAAATGTGACGATCAGCCCTAGCACGCATCCGGCCAGGGCAAGGTTGACACCGTGGCGTAGCACCATCGCAGCAATCTGGCCGCGCTGTGCGCCGAGTGCCATGCGAATACCGATCTCACGCACACGCATGCGGACAAGGTAGGTAATCACCGCGTAAAGTCCGAGTGCTGCCAGGAAGAGCGAGAGTGCCGCAAAAATGCCTAGCAGAACTACGACAAAGCGGCGGCTTCCCAGCGAATCCTCGACTCGCTCCTCCATCGTCTTGACGTCAAACAGCGGCTGCCGCGGATCAACTGCGGCGATGGCAGTCTCCATCGCTGTTTTCAGCGACTCAGGATGCGAGCTCCTGCTCTTCAATACCAGTGACATCGCATCGTTTGCCTGCTGCGCCACGGGCAAGAAGTAGAAGCCCTCGTTTGCTTCGGAGTCGAGTGCCGAAATCTTGATGTGCTTTACAATCCCTACAATCGGCAGCCACGTTTTTCCGTTGTCAATGCTCAGGTATTGGTTTAGCACGTCCTTGTCAGGCCAGTACTGCCGAGCAAGCGTCTCATCGATCATAGCGACCTGCTGTGTATTCATGCGGTCGCTGTCGGTGAACGCGCGCCCGCGCACCACGGGAATTCCCATTGCCTGGAAATAGTCGGGCGAAATCAGCGAAATGTGACCATGCGGGCCGGGGTTGTTGGGCGCAAGCACCTCGCCCTTGATCGAGAATGAAGCCGAGCCTTGGTTCCCACCAAACGGCAAGTCGCTGACCAGGCCAACGGCGGTTACGCCCGGAATGTTCTTCAGGTTCTGTTCGGCTGCCTGCCAGAACGCTACCTGCTTCTCGGGTTTGTCGTAGTTCGTGCGCGGCAATGCCACCGTCGCCGTGAGCACGCCCTGCGGATCGAACCCGGTGCTCAATCGTTCTACCGTCTTAAGACTTTCGAGCAGCAGTCCAGAGCATACCAGCAGAAACACGGCGACCGTGATCTCAGCAATCACCAGCGCCGAACGCATGCGATTGCTCGAGCGGCTCGAAGTTCCCGAACGGCCGCCTTCACGTAAAGAGGAAATAAACTGCGAGCCGGCAACATACAGTGCCGGTGCCGATCCGCAGAGCAGCACCGCGATCACGCTGACGGCCGAAGCAAACAACAGGATCCGCTGGTTTAGGTGAACATCGATGTTTCTTGCAATCGCCACCGGAGCCAGATAGAGCAATGATGGAGTGACGAACAGCGCAAACAAAATTCCCACACCCAGCCCCACTATCGCCAGCAACAGGCTCTGCAACAGCGGTTGGACCATTAGCCGCGCGCGCGAAGCTCCCAGCGCCATGCGCACCGAATTCTCATGCTGATGATCGGTGGCACGCGCCAGTTGGAGCCCGGCAATGTTGGCGCAGGCAATCATGAGAACGAGCAGTACGGCGGCAAGCAAGATCGAGAGCGGCTTGCGCAAATTACCCGAGATAAATTCGTGCAGCGGCACGGCAAACATCCCCCAGCCGGCGTTTTGCGCAAATCCGACCTTTGCCTTTACGGCTCGCGAAAGTGAATCCTCAAACGCATTCGCCTGTCCCAATGTTGTTCCGGGCTGCAGCCGTGCCACGGCAAACAGGTTTTCATTGAACCGGTAATTTTCGTCGTGGTACCGCGCCGGAGGTTGCGCCAGCGGCGTCCATAACTCGGCTTGGTTCGGCCAGTTGAAATCGGCTGACATGACGCCAATTACCTCAAACATCTGCCCATTCAGGTCAAGCTTGCGGCCAATGATGTCCGGGTTCCCTCCGAAGCGTGTTTGCCAGGTCTTGCTCGACAGCACAATGACGTTATTCGCGCTGGGCAAATCATCTTCCGGCCGGAAAGCGCGGCCAAGAATAGGTCGAGTTTGAAATACGTCAAACCACTCGGAGGTCACAAGCGCTCCCACTAGCCGCTCTGGGCGCGCATTCTCCGCGGTATAGTTGAAGCTGCCCGGCTGCATCGCCGCGGCCGATTGAAATACCTTCCGGCTTTCGAGCGAATCCTCAAAATCGGGCGCTGAAACCGAGATGTTCTGCAGGTCGGCCATAGCCGTGTACTTCGCGCGTAACGCCACCAAACCATCCGGATGCGGAATGCCCGTCGGATTCAACAGCACGGCATTCATCACACTGAACACCGCAACATTCGCGCCGATTCCCAGCGCCAGCGTGATCACCGCCGCAATCGTGAATCCCGGCGACTTCACCAGTTGTCGAAGTGCAAAACGCAGCTCCTGCATGGATCCCCCCAACTCTGAAGATAATAAAGTTGACACTGTATCTGTGATTGCTCGCTTTAAAACAGCCACTTTCCGAAAGCGAACATCCGGGCGCCGCACTACTTGCAACTACACGCCCAACAACCGCAGACAATGCACCCTTCGTCATATGGCCCGGAGTACACAGGAGCTAGAATCTCTCGGCATTCGCCATGACGTTTTTTGTCACTCCTCACACCTTCATCCTGGACTCAAACAAACTGGGCGGAAGCTGGCAACCGGCGTTGGCCAGTCGCTGAGC
>JAICJP010000316.1 GCA_025928375.1 Candidatus Sulfotelmatobacter sp. | reverse complement strand
GCGAAATAATTATCTTCCCAGAGTACAGGGAGAATTTCGGTGTCTTCTTTGACTTCGCGGCTCACGCGATTATTCCCTGGCCGATCTACTTTTAAACGTACCGCAAACGCGAGCGTGGAACTCGGGTTGTGGATGGTGACTGTCGTCGTGCCCTGGTTGCCCTGTTTAGTGGAGTGAGCGGTGGCTTCCAAAGTAATCCGGGGTAGCGTGTTCAAAGCTGTATAGTCGGCGAAATCTTTAGTGGGGGTCCAGGTCGAAATGTCGTACTGACCACTGGTGTCCTCCTCCTCGCGTCCCCAGTCGAGTGTTTCTGCGCGCGTGGAGAGCCAATAGAAATTTCTGCTCAGAACCTGTCCGGATGACTCCAGTGTGAAATTCACGAAGTACGTTGTGCTCAGGTCGGAGATCTGGGGCAATATGAACACTTTCGTGCTGCTGTCCGCGTCGACACTCAGGTCGACATCTTTGGAGAACTTCTCTGTCATGTCCAGGTTGTAAACCTTGGCCGTGAGTTTCAAATTCTGGAATCCGTGGTAATACGAATTCACGACAACAACGGAACGATCATCATAGGAATACTGCACGTGCAGCGGTTCACAGGCATGCTTTACGCCGAAGTAGGATCCGCCCGGGCGGAGATACCAGTCGTACATGTGCCAGATCATGCTGGGCCAGGCGTTGTTCAGCATCCATTGGATGATGCCGGTGGAGGTGTACTTGTTACGTCCGTAGGCCTCCATCATGGCGCGATGAGCTTCGTAGGCCTGCACCTGCGATTTGGAGGAGAACTCCTCCACGGATTTCGATTCGCCATAGCGCTTCTCTAGCGCCTGGGTGAAAACATCGAGGGTGTGCGACATGCCGCCCGCGTGGTACTCCCAGACGGAATCAATGGGCCACACGTGATCCGCCGGAAGCATGCGTCGCAAGCTCTCGACGGGAGGAATCGCCGGCCCAGGACTGGTTTCCGTGTTGAAGCCGAAAGCCCCGCCATGGCGCGTATCTATGTACCAGAAGATGGGTGCGACATATTCGTAAGGTCCGGTCATCTTTACACCGCTGGGCCCAACGGTCGTATTCCGTGCCCCCGCCGAGGAGATGGAGGGGTTCGGCCAATCCACCTCCTTCATGATCTGCAGATAGAGATTCTCGATTCTGGGCGGCGGAGCGAAGTCGCTGCCATAGAGCCACGCGATGACGGAAGGATGCCGCTCCAGGCGTCGAAGTTGGTCGCGTAGCGAATCGCCGGCAATGCGCTCGTTTTCCTTATCCCAAGCGGGCCAATTCTCCCACTGATCACAGCAGCACCATCCGGGCAGGACAAGAATGCCCATCTGGTCAGCCAGGTCGAAGAAGTGATCGTTCTCAATTTTGCCCTCAAGACGAACTGCATTCAGATTCAAATCGCGAACGTAATTCAATTCGGCTTGTTGCCGCTCCGGTGAGGAGCGCAGCATGAGGTCGAAGCTATAGCCGGCGCCGCGAATAAGGATGTTCTTGCCGTTTATCTGAAACAGGCGGTGGTTTTTCTCGTCGAGCTTCGATGTGACCTCACGAATTCCAAAATCAATGTGCGCCGAATCGGAAACCTGTCCCGCGACTTCCAACGATAAATCCAGCGGGTAGAGCTCTTGTTTGCCAACCTGAGCCGGCCACCACAAGCGCGGATTGGCCAGCTTCAGTTGTGAAAACTTGTCCGGCGTGAACTGGATGACCTGAGTTTCCCTCGGGCCGAGGCGAACCGGCTGATCGAACGCGATGCTCTGAATGTGGCCTTTGAGCACTCCTTCCACAGGGCGGTCCGTGGGATTGCTGAGCTCTGCACGTACGGTTAACTGCGCTTCATCGGTGGATGGCAAGTTGAGTTTGGTCAGAACTGCCGGGTAGCGAAGTGTGATTGGGCCGGTGGCGGTGATGTGAACGTCCCTCCAGATGCCCATTTCTTTGTCTGGAGGCATCGGAGCCCAGTCCACCAGCGTAATCGCCAAGTCCCGCGGCTGGGGAGGAAACACTTCGACCGCCAGGGAATTCATTTCACCAGGTTTGGCGGCAGCGGTTACATCGAACTGGAACAGCCGCCACGTGCCGGCCAGCTGATCGGAAGAGGCGATCCGAACGCCGTTCATCCACACGTTCGCTTTGTAATTAATGCCGTCGAAGCCGAGCGACAGAGTTTTGCCTTTGTACTGCGAGGGGATGTTGAATTCCGTGCGATACCACCAGGAGTGCCGGAACGGACTGGCAGGGGGCATCATGAGGTTGGAAAAATCCTCGAAAATCGGGTACGTCGTACCGGGAATGGAGCGCAGGTTCATGCCGACGTAGGGGTCGGGGTACACCTTGTCTTCGACGAGCGCGTTCAGGACGGTGGAAGGAAGCGTCGCCGGATACCAATCTTTGGACGAAAACCCGGTAGTTGATATGGCAGCGCCGTCGGTATGCAAGTTGTCCGACGACTGGATGAACCAGTTCTGGCGAAGAAGCAGAGTCGATTCATGATTGGGGTCCGTGGCAAATGTGATTGCAGAGAGCAGAAAAACAAGGGTGAAAACGAAGAAGCAGCGAAGCCCTAGCATGAACGAGTCTCCCGGAGAGCAGACGAAACCAGACATTCTAATCCTTTGAAACCGTGTGCGGCGGACGCTGTGGGTTATAATCGCGCGCACAATGCCACTCACTTCGGGAACGAAACTGGGACCTTACGTCATTCAGTCGGCCATCGGCGCGGGCGGCATGGGCGAGGTATATCGGGCACGCGACACGCGGCTAAACCGTGATGTAGCCATCAAGATTCTGCCGGCGTCGTTCTCTGCCGATGCCGACCGACTGCAGCGCTTCGCACAAGAATCGCGAGCAGCCGCCGCCCTGAATCACCCCAACATTCTCTCTATCTATGACATTGGTGAGGACCGCGGAGCCCCTTATGTCGTCTCCGAACTGCTGGAAGGCGAGTCGTTGCGCGAACGCTTGCGGGCGGGGGCACTCTCGTCGCGCAAGGCCATCGACTACGCCCAGCAGATTGCGAAAGGACTGGCTGCGGCGCATGAGAAGGGAATCGTTCACCGCGACCTGAAACCCGAGAATCTGTTCATCACCAGCGACGGCCGCGCCAAGATCCTGGATTTCGGTTTGGCGAAGTTCACTCATCCGGAAACCAATCTTTCCGACGACGCTCCCACTCTGCAGGTCGCCACCGAAGCCGGAACCGTGATGGGGACGGTTGGCTATATGTCTCCGGAGCAGGTGCGGGGCAAGAACGCCGATGCGCGGTCGGACATCTTCGCTTTTGGCGCAATTCTGTACGAGATGCTCTCGGGCAAGCGGGCGTTTCACGGCGATTCCGCCGCGGACACGATGAGCGCGATCCTCAAAGAGGATGTGCCAGAGCTGACGGAGACGAATCGAACTGTGTCTCCGGCGCTCGATCGTATCGTGCGGCATTGTCTGGAAAAGAGCCCTGCCGAACGGTTTCAGTCCGCGCGTGACGTAGCCTTCAATCTTGAGGCCCTGAGCGACATCTCCTCAATCTCTGGCCGGAGTGGTGTTCCGGCGATGCAGGAAGTGAAGGCCCGCAAGCCTTGGCTGCTCCCCATTGTGGCCGGACTGCTGGTGCTTGCGTCCTGGGGCGGAATCTTCTACCTCGCCCGGCGGGGACTCGCTCGTTCGAATCCAGCATTTCATGAAGTCACTTTTCGCAACGGCATCATCTGGGACGCGCGGTTTGCGCCGGACGGCCAGACCATTGTTTATGGCGCCGCATGGGATGGCGCTCAGCAGGAGATCTTCTCCTCGCGATTCGATAGCACAGACTCGCGAGCGATCGGGCTGCCCAATTCTCAGATCCTGTCCGTTTCTTCAAAGGGAGAAATGGCGGTGTCGCTGCACCCGGTTAACTCAGGTCCTTTTGCGCAATCCGGTACCCTGGCCAGGGTTCCGCTAGCGGGAGGAGCGCCTCGCGAGGTGCTCGACAACGTGCAGTGGGCCGACTGGACTCCGGATGGGCAGTCGCTCGCGGTAATCCGTCCAGGCCCTAGCGGAGGGGGGCAACTGGAATTTCCATTAGACAATGTGATTTATTCGGCGAAGGGATGGGTAAGTCATGTGCGGTTTTCGCCTGGCGGAGACCTGCTCGCCATCGGTGATCACGTTCCCGGCGGTGACGACGGCCGGGTGGTGATCCTCGACTCCCACGGGAATCGCCGCGCAAGCTCCTCGTTTTATTCCAGCGTGGAAGGTCTCGCCTGGGCTTCCAGCGGGAAAGAGGTTTGGTTTTCGGCAGTGCCCGCCGGGTCGGCGCGTTCCATTTACGCGCTGGACTTATCCGGCAAAGAGCGTTTGATTTACCGCGCTCCTGGTGGCTTGACGATCCACGACATCAGCCGTACGGGACTTGTACTGCTGACATTCGACAAAGCGCGCGTCAGCATTTCCGCTCTGCCGCCCGGCGAAACGCGCGAACGAAGTTTGTCCTGGTTTGATTGGTCTCTGCTGCTGGATATGACTTCGGACGGCAAGACGATTCTGTTTTCTGAGACCGGCGAAGCCGTCGGTGCCAATTACAGCATCTTCGTGCGAAAGACGGACGGATCTCCTGCGGTGCGGCTGGGGGACGGCGGTTTCGGCGCTCTTTCGCCGGATGCTAAATGGGTGCTTGCATCTGTGGGTTCTCCAGCGAAGTTAGTGTTGCTTCCCACAGGAGTCGGGGAGCCCAAGCAACTCACGGACGATAAGACGGACCACTTCAACTTTGCCTGGCTACCGGACAGCAAAACGATCATCTTCTCCGCTGCCGAGTCCGGCCACCCCGCCCGCTCCTACCTGCTCGATACACAGAGCGGGACGCCGCGCCCACTCACGCCCGAGGGCACGATTGCTGGATTGCCTTCACCGGATGGCAAATTCGTTCTGGCCATTGATGCGAAACGCACACGCTGGCTGTACCCGATCACTGGGGGAGAGCCGGCAAAGCTCAACTTCGTTCTCAATCCGGACGAGCGCGTCATGGGATTTTTCGATGGCGGGAAAAGTCTGCTGGTGCGCACCGCTAGTGTTCCTGTGAAGGTCACGCGCGTGGACATCGCAACTGGACGGCGCGAACCGTTCAAGGAAATCATGCCTGCAGATCCGGCAGGAGTGCAGTCGATTCCAACCCTGCGTTTCAGTGCGGACGGTAAATCTTATGCCTACTCCATCGGTCGGATACTCTCTGACCTCTTTGTAGTCGACGGCCTGAAGTGATTTGGCTTGATTCGTTGATGCCCTAAACAGCAGTCGCCGATGCCGCCATGGCACCCAGTCTTGCCCATTCCACAGGCGAGAAATGTCACTGTCCCGTGACAATTATCTAACAACCTCTTTACACCCTCACGCCGTTCTCGTCGCTCTATCCCTCAGACACTTCGCCAGTCTCTGGGATAGGAGCTTCTATGTTGCAACGCAGAACCCGTATGCATGTCATCG
>JAICJP010000333.1 GCA_025928375.1 Candidatus Sulfotelmatobacter sp. | reverse complement strand
TTGCTTCACATGCGAGCCCGTGCTTGCTTCATGCCGCGCCAGGTCCAGATCCGCATTCAGAGAATCCAACACAACCATTGGAAGTTCCGTGCCGAAGTTTTCCAGATCATGTTCCGACCAGTTGCCATTGAGACGCGTAGCACCCGTGATGTCTTCCGGGAACGCTTGTCGAAAGTCACCCTCGCGAATCAGAATGTCGCCGATGAGCCGTCCGGTGTGGATGTCGTAGACACGCCGGCTAGCCTGGCCCCGAAGGTTCGTTAAGCAGAGGAAAACTTCGCCATCGCCCACGAACTCGGCGCGATAGTACCAGGCTTGCGGAGCATCGATCTTGGGATGATGCCGCTTGGGGCGGTGCAGAGAGGGAAGCTGGTCGACCAACTCTTCTTTAGGGTTGAAGTAGAGAATCCGCTGGCAGGAGTCGCAGACTACGGTCTCCTTGCCGGAGCGCACCTCGTTGTACGTCTGCGGGCGCAGGATCACCTGGCACCCCATGCATTTGTGGTCGCGCACTTCAGCGATGCCGCTGCCCCGGAACTTCGAAACCCGCTCGTAGTGGCGAAGCAGATTTTCGCTGATGCCGGAACGAAGCTGATCGCGTTTGCCGCGCCATTCCGCCAGGAGTTTCTCGTCTTCGGCAGTGCGCTGGCGAGCCTGCTCTTTTTCCCGTTCGATCTCCGCGGTTTCCGCTTTCAAGTCGGCCTGTGCGGCCTTGACCTCTTTGTCGCGCGTGTCCGCGTTCACCATCAGCTCGAGAATCTTGTCTTCATTCGCGGCGATCTCTTTTTCGGCGAACTGGATCTCGTGTAACAGCGCCCGGTATTGCTCGTTGGTCTTTACGTCGAGGGACTGGTCGCGATACTTGGAAATCTTGGTACGCAGCTCAGTGATGTTGGAGTCGTACTTGCGACGCGCCGCTTCATCGGTTTTGAGGGCGGCCTGCGCTTTGTCGAGCTGCGCTTTCGTTCCGGCGAGTTTCGCCTCAATCGCGGCTACTCGTTTGGGGAGCTCGGCGACTTCGTCCTGCAGACGGCGGATTTCCTTATCCACGTCTTGCAGTTTCAGAAGATTCTCTATTTCAGGAAGCATTGTTGGTGAAGCTGTATTGATTTTAGCACGCGCAGCGAGCTGAAAAGGCCCGGAACTGTGGGCATATGGCTGCTGAGGGCTAGGCAGAAAGGCAGGCGCCAGTACCAGGGGACGGGCTACTTCAAGCCCTGCAGCAAATAGAGCTCGGAAAGCTGGCGCAGGGTGTTGTAGGCAAAATACTGGCCATCTGGCGTCGTTACCACGCGAGTGATGCCGATGCCACCAGCGGGATCCCTCATTTCCAGCACTTTGACGAGTTGCCGCAGTCCTGTCTCGACATTAACCCGGTAAACGCTAGCCGAAAGCCCGTTGATGTTCACCACGAACGCGGTCTTGCCATCCTCGCCAAGCTGGATCAGCCGATCATTGGCTTGCACTCCTTTCATTACACGCGCAGGCAATCCGCCATCGACCGGAACGAGTTGGGCCGACCCATCCTGCCCAAGTGCAGCAAGGAACTTGCCGTCGGGAGTAAGCATGGCTCGTACTCCCTCAGGCAAAACCGGCTGGAGTTTCCCTGTGCCGGGATCAAAAGAATAGACACGTACCTGGTGGCCGGGTTCGTTGCCGGAAAGAATCACGCGGCGGCTATCGGAACTCAACCCGAGTGGATTCACTTTCTCCAGCCCAGCTGGCTTTACCTCTATGGGTTCACCAGCGCCGGTTGGGATTAGCGAGAATTTGGGCGGCGTACTCGCAGCAATCACGAGCACCCATTTCTGATCGGGAGAGAGGGACTGGGCATAGCCGTCTCCAAGCCGGATGGCGGCAGAGCCATCTGTCTTCCGCAGGAAAACCGTTCCATACGCCCCGCCGCCTTTGCCTCCTTCATGGAACAGCACCTGCTTGCCGTCGGCAGAGAGAGCCACCAGAACAGCGCGGTCCAGCCAGGTCAATTCTCGCTCTTCATTGCCCTTGAGAGAGGTGAAGAAAATCTTACGCTCGCGATCGTCGATCGTGATGATTGCCGTGCCATTCGGGGAAACATCGTGCAGCGTAAGGTCTCCCGGAGCCGCAGCCAGAAGCCGGAACTTGCCAGATAAGGAGACAGACATCAGCCGCCGGGCGATGGTGGTGGTCGTCGGGTCGGCAGTGAACCAGACTTCATCCCCCGTAGGCGACCACGCCAGGCCATAAAGGCTGGAGAAATCCCCGAAAAATTTCGCCTCGCTCCCATCGGAATTCATGATCGCCACCGAGCCGCGATCATCGCCCCGGGCCTCGTGTTTACAAAAAGCGATTCGCTTTCCATCCCGCGAAATCCGCGGTTGGCTGATCCAGCCTGGTGCCGGGAGCTTCAGTACTACTTTGCCGGTGGGATACTCGAGGCGATTCTCGTTGTTCACCGTGCGGACTACGAGCAAGTTTGTGCCGTCCGGCGACCAGTCTGACCACTCCACATTCTCTAGAACTTCTCGCGGCGCTGTTCCTCCGGTCAACGGAGTTCGCCCCAGCGTGCCCTGCATTCCAAAAAATCCTTGAAGTCCCTGAGGCCGCAAAGACACGGCGAGCTCGCCTTGCGGCGAAATGCCAAACAGGTCGACCTGGCGCAAGCCCACAGGTCGCGATTCGATCGTGTCCTGGCGTGTGGAGAAGAGTTCCGGATCGTTTCCGCCCCAAGTCGCGCTGTAAATCACAGTGCGAGTGTCAGGAGCGAAGCGCGCGCTGAGTACCGTTCCCTTGCGGAACGTCAGTTGGTGATAAGTCACCTCCGCAACCGGCTTGGAATTGTGCCCGAGCAGAAAACCCAGGGCTGCCGCGAGCAGCAGCAGGACTAAGGCGATCGGAAGCTGAAACCGGCGGGCCCGCTGTACCGCCGACGGTCGCGCTACGACTCCGGCCGACGATCCGGAAAAGTGCGACAGCGCCTCCAGATCGAACGCCAGATCGCGTGCCGACTGAAACCGCTGTTCCGGACTCTTCTCCAGACAGTGCCGGGCAATTCTTTCCAGGGCTGGCGAGATGTTCCGGTTCAACTGCGTCAGCTCGGGTGGATCTTCTTTGAGGATGGCGGTCATCGTCTCCGCGGCGGTATCGCGGGTAAAGGCGCGTTTCCCGCTGAGCATCTCAAAGAAAATCGATCCGAAACTGAAGATGTCGGAGCGATGGTCGACTTCAAGCCCGCGCACTTGCTCGGGCGACATATATCCTGCGGTTCCCAGCACCTGTCCGGCTTCGGTGAGGGCGACCTCGACGGCTGTGAGGGTCTGAGCCGAACTCAGTCCAGATCCGCGCGCGATCTTGGCCAACCCGAAATCAAGAATCTTCACTCGTCCGTCCGTGGTGAGGAAGATGTTCTCCGGCTTCAGGTCGCGGTGCACAATCCCCTTCTCATGCGCCGCGGCCAGCCCCTGTGCGATCTGCGTGGCGTATTCAGTGGCCTTGCGCGAGGAGAGCACTCCACCCTGAAGCCGCTGGCGCAGGGTCTCGCCTTCCAGCAACTCGCACACCATGTAAGGCGTGCCGTCCTGAGTGCCAATATCATGCACGGACAGAATGTTGGGATGGTTCAGGGCAGCTACCGAGCGTGCTTCCTGCTCAAATCGGCGAAGCCGGTCAGGATCGGAAGCGAACGAAGCGGGCAGGACCTTCACTGCTACACTGCGATCTAGTCGTGTGTCGCGCGCTCGGTACACCTCGCCCATGCCTCCCGCGCCGAGCGGAGACTGGATCTCATATGGACCGATTCTTGTGCCGGAGTTCAGGGGCATTCCCGGCGCAATTATAGCCGACGCGGAGAACAGCCCCGCTCCTGCGGTGTACACTGCTCGGTTCGCTTCTGTGTGGGATTCCATTGCCTGAGGTGAGGTCACTTCGTGAATAGGAAGACTCTGCCTGCTCTTTCTGCTTCCACTCTGCTCGCTTTCGTAATGCTTGCCATCGTAGCCGCCGCCCAAAATTCACCTACCAAGCCGCTGACCATTGAAGCCATGTTTCAGCCGGGAGGCTTGGCAGGGCGCGGGCCGGAAACTATCGAGTGGAGTCCGGACGGTTCGAAGCTGTCATTCGTGCAGCGCGATGAAAGGGGTGAAAAGGGCGAGCTCTGGTACGTGGATACGGCCACCGGTGAGAAGAAGGTTCTGGTCAGCGCCGCCAAGCTGGCTTCGCTCGATCCCGACGTGAACAAGGTTAAGAACGAGCGGGAGAAGGAACGGCTGACTCGCTACCATGTCGCCGCCTACTTGTGGGCTCCCGATTCGAAGCACCTGCTGTTCGATTCTCAGGGCCAGCTGTGGTTGTTCGACTTGCTTACTCAGACTGCGGTGCAGTTTACTTCCGCTCCTGACCCCAGCGGCTCCCCGCAGTTCTCGCCTGACGGCAAGCGCGTGTCGTATGTCCGCAAGCACAATTTGTACGTCCGCCCGGCACTTGGCGGCGAGGAAAAGCAACTTACCAAGGACACCAGCGACGATCTCCTCAACGGCGACATCGACTGGGTGTACGCGGAAGAGCTGGCGGTGCGCAGCAATTATTTCTGGTCGCCTGATAGCAAAGAAATCGTCTTCCTGCACATGGATGAAACCAAGGTCCCCACCTACCCAATCACTGACTGGATGCCGACTCATCCCACCGTCGATCAGGAGAAGTATCCGAAAGTGGGCGATCCCAACCCCGTGGTCAAGCTTGGAGTCGCAGACCCGGATAAAGGCAAGGTGCGTTGGCTTGCCTTGAGCAGCGATCCCGACACCTACATTCCTCGCTTCGGCTGGCTGCGCGACGGCATCGTCTGGGCCGAGGTGTTGAATCGTACCGAAGACAAGATGGATTTGTATTTGGTCGATGCCAAGACAGGGAAATCACGTGTCGTGCTGACCGAGTCAACTCCGGGAGCCTGGATCAGTTTCGATGAGGTGGAAGTTCGGTTCCTGAAATCGAAAGGTCAGTTCCTCTGGCCGAGTTGGCGCGACGGCAACATGCATATTTATCTCTACAGCTGCGATTTACAGAACCCCCTGGCTGCTGATGCCAAGCTGGAGCGGCAACTGGAGCAGGGCGACTACGAAGTCACGGGCATCCTGGGAGCGAATGAGTCCACCGGCACAATATTTTTCGCGGCCAACAAAGACGATCCTCGCCAGACCCAG
>JAICJP010000293.1 GCA_025928375.1 Candidatus Sulfotelmatobacter sp. | reverse complement strand
ATCGTCGCTGGCAATCGTCACCCATACATGGGTGATCAGCCCCGGGCCCGCTTCGTCGAGCAGAGTCAGAGTCTCGCCCGGGGCAAGTGGACGAGCATCCGCATTTGCTCCGCTGCGGTCATAACTGGAGGCGCGGTGCTGAATGTAATCTTTGGCCTGGGGCAGGGTGGAGAGCCAACCGGCGGGATCTTGTGGGAAGAGTGGGCTGGCAAGAAGGCAACATACGATTAGTATGGGGAACTTCTTCATGGGAAAGGCCTTTCTATGGTCGCTTCTTTAAGCAGAGATTTGAATGAGAGCAGCCGACGAAAGTGAGTTGCGGATCTTTTCTGCATGTTCGAGACGGCTAGCGGGTTCGGGAATCGGCGCGCTGACTCGCGCTGGATACTCATCATACGTCCGGCCCTGTAGCAATCTCCCTGTTCTCTTCTTCCTCACGCCACCCCACTGTTTAAAGAAGAATGGTACCCGGGACGCGGCACACTGGTCGCGAATGGCGATCACCCATTTCTCGTGCATCGGCCGCGCACCCGGTCCGCTCTCCCCGCCGACAATGGACCAACTGATACCGGAGAGGTCGAAGCGCCCTAGATCTTCGAGCAGCGGTTCGATTGAGAGAAATCGTACGCGCGCTGGAGCAGATTGTAAGTGCTTAATTCTGGGTAGACCGTAGCCCTTGTCTTCAACACTCACTCCCCACCAGATGTGCTGTTGCTCAGCGGCAAACCGTAACCGGCCGCTCAGCAGTTCACGCAATCTCCCTGACCGCTTCGTGAGGACTTGGAAGGTGTGCCAGTTGGCAAGGGTCATGACGCGGCAAACCATTTCGATGTAGTCATCAGGGACGGCTTCGTGAAACAGATCGCTCATCGAGTTCACGAATACGAGCTTGGGTGAGCGCCAGAGCAACGGCTCCGTCAATTTCTCAGGGACGAGTCGCAGGTCGAAGCCCTGTTCATAGGGATGGCCCTTGACACCTCGAAAGCGCTCGGCAAATGTCTCCGCGTAGCAGTGCTTGCAGCCGGGACTGATTTTTGTGCACCCACGCACGGGATTCCAGGTTGCATCGGTCCATTCGATATGTGATCGCTCACTCATCGCTATTCGCCATTTATTCGCCCACTAAACTATATCCGAAGATAATATTCCCTGTTAGTGCAAGCAAGTATTTTCTGATGTTCGCAGAGTGCGTGATCTGCGAGAATCCAGAGTTCTCCACTGGAGACTTGTGGCAACGTCTCAAGACGAATTCGGTGGTGCTTGGACGCAGCAAAAACTCGTGGCGTTAGGGAAGTATCTGCAGGCCTACACCAACATCTTCAAACGAAATCGACGCGCTCAATACTACTCGATCAGTTATGTGGACGCCTTTGCCGGAACCGGGAGTTTGCAGCGGCCTGAGCCCGGAGCGTTGGCTGAGTTTCTGCCGGAGTTGCTACGCAATGAAGAACAGTATCGGAAAGGAAGCGTGCTTCGAGCACTGGATATTGAGCCACCATTTGATAATTACATATTCATTGAGAAAGTGCAGAGAAGTGTAACGAACTCCGGCGAATTGCAGAACAAGTTCGATCGAGAAGCGTTCGGGTCATCAATGAGGATGCAAACAGCGGAATCCTTAGGTGGTGCCAGGAGTTGGACACCAAACGTCAGCGAGCAGTGGTTTTTCTCGATCCCTTCGGAGCGTCGGTCAAATGGGAAGCGATAATTGCTTTAGGCAAAACTAAAGCAGTCGATCTATGGGTACTCTTCCCATATTCCGCGATTAACCGAATGCTTATCCGTGACCGCAAGCCCGAGGTGGCTTGGGCAAGACGTCTGACCGAAGTGTTTGGCACCTCCGAATGGGAATCAGCATTTTACTCCACCAGTTCATGGCCCTCACTTTTCGATTCTGCACAGTCTATAGAGTTGGTTCACAAATCCGCGGATTATCGCGTGATTGCCGATTTTTTTGTGTCGCGTTTGAACTCGGAGTTCGAGGCTGTTAGTAATCCATTGCGGCTTTACAATTCCAGAGGTTCACTCTTGTTCATGCTCTTTTTCGCAGCAGGTAACGATCGAAGTGCACAAACCGGTCTCAAGATCGCAAACAGCATAATTGGCAAATAAACAGATCCTTCGATTTCTCGCCAGGACTTCCTATAGAGGTATGTTCCCATGCTTCTTAGCCGGATTCTTATCCCGCTTGGTTTCCAGCATGGCGAGCGCCTGGATAAGCTTCTTGCGCGTGTCGCGAGGCTGAATGACGGCATCCACGAACCCGCGATCCGCGACCACATAGGGGTTGGCGAACCTCTCCCGGAATTCTTCAATCTTCTCCCGTCGCACCTGCTCGCGATTCGGGCCCGCCGCATCCAACTCGCGTTTGTAAACGATGTCCACCGCGCCTTCCGGTCCCATCACCGCAATCTCCGCCGATGGCCAGGTGTAATTCACGTCCGTACGAATGTGCTTCGAGGCCATCACGCAGTACGCGCCGCCGTAAGCTTTGCGCGTGATCACTGTCAGCTTTGGCACCGTGGCCTCGGCGAAGGCAAACAGCAGCTTCGCGCCATGCTTGATTATCCCGCCGTACTCCTGCGCGGTACCGGGCAAGAATCCCGGAACATCCTCAAACGTTACCAGCGGGATGTTGAAGCAATCGCAGAAGCGCACAAAGCGCGCGCCTTTCACCGACGCATTGATGTCGAGCGTGCCCGCGAGCACAGACGGCTGATTGGCCACAATGCCCACCGATCGTCCATCGAGGCGCGCGAATCCCACCACGATGTTTCTGGCGTAATGCTCCTGCACTTCAAAAAAATATCCGTCGTCGACCACGGAATGGATCACGTCTTTGATGTCGTAGGGCTGGTTCGATTGTGCCGGGACCATGGTGTCGAGCGCGGCATCTGCGCGATCCACGGGGTCGCTGCAAGTCCTTCTCGGAGGCTCATCCAGGTTATTGGAAGGGATGAAGCTCAGCAGTTCGCGAACCATCGATAAGCACTCGGCATCATCGTGGGCCACAAAATGGGCTACGCCGGAAGTCTCGTTGTGCGTCATGGCGCCGCCGAGTTGCTCTTTGGTGACCTCTTCGTGCGTGACCGTCTTAATCACATCCGGGCCGGTGATGAACATGTAAGAAGTTTTGTCGACCATCAGTACGAAATCGGTGATCGCGGGAGAATAAACGGCTCCGCCGGCGCAGGGGCCCATGATCGCCGAAATCTGGGGCACCACTCCGCTGTACAGCGTGTTGCGCAGAAAGATATCCGCGTAGCCCGCCAGCGACATCACGCCTTCCTGAATGCGCGCACCCCCCGAATCGTTCAGGCCGATTACGGGGGCGCCCATCTTCGCGGCGAGATCCATGATTTTGACGATCTTGCCGGCATTGGCTTCGGACAGGGATCCGCCGAAGACGGTGAAGTCTTGCGCAAAGACATAGACCAGGCGCCCCTCGATTCGTCCGTAACCGGTTATGAAGCCGTCGCCATATATCTTCTGCTCGGGCATGCCGAAATCGGTGCAGCGATGGGTGACCAGCTTGTCGGTTTCTTCGAAGGTGCCTTCGTCGAGCAGAAACTCAATGCGCTCGCGGGCTGACATCTTGCCGGCTTTGTGCTGGCGCTCTCGGCGCTGCGCGCCGCCGCCGTCTTCGGCAAGCCGGTTCCTTTTCTTCAGCTCTTCCACTTTGTGCTCAAGATTCATGGGGAAGGATTATATTCCGTTCGTCTCGGTAGGCGGTATGAGCCCAGTAGGCCCAGCCTGAGAGGCTGTTCCTAAGTGGGCATACATCGTTTGCTTGCAAACTTCTGATTGCGAGCACGTCTGGCGACCTTGACCTCCCGTAATCTGTTGTCTTTGATCAAGTTGCTTTAGCCTGAAGGTTCAGTCATTCATTTGGAGGAGTCTATGTCTTTGAAGCTGTGGTTCCGGGCGGGTACGGTCGCAGTACTGTCGCTGACGCTTACGGCAACCCTGGCGGTGGCGCAAGGCAATGGCCACGGCCATGACAAACACGATCGGGATCGGGATGATGGCGATCGCTGGCAGGATCGCCATGAAGGTCACGGCCATGGGCATGAAGCGCGCGAACACGGCAATGGTCACGGGCGGGGCCACTACAAAGATCGCGACCGCGATATTCATGATTGGTATCGCGCCCACTATTCGCATCTGCCTCGCGGGCTGGCCAAGCGGGATCGTCTGCCTCCCGGACTGGAGCGGCAGTTGATCGTGAACGGGACACTGCCTCCTGGCCTTCGTAGCAGAATGGAGCCCTGCCCACAAGAGTTGGAGGTTATGCTTCCTCCTCCCGATCCGGGCTATCGGCACGTATTCATCGGCGGAAACCTGGTGCTCGTGAACCGAGTCAGTTTTCAGGTAGCCGACGTGTTCCACTTTGACGCAGCGTTCTAGAAGGAAATCGAACCAGTCTCCTCCGACCTCAAAATCTCCATACTAACGTCGCAGAATACGCGACGTTAGTATGGGGCACCGTCTCGTCCTGCGATCCTGCGATACACTGCGGGAGTGTCCTCCCTGTCGGACCAACTCGGGTTCAACTTTCGCGGGCCAGAGCGCCGGGTGTGGAAAGTGCGCGACCTGGTTGCTGCCGTGCGCACGCACATCGAGCGCGAATACTCCGACGCCTGGGTAGAGGGGGAAATCTCGAACTTCCGCGCTCCCGAGTCGGGGCATCTTTACTTCACACTGAAAGATGGCAACGCGCAAATACGGGTGGTGATGTTCCGGTCCTCGGCGCGGCTTCTGCGTTTTCGTCCCGCCGACGGTTTGCAGGTTGTGGTGCGCGGGCGCGTGACGGTCTACGAAGATCGCGGAGAATTGCAGATTTCCGCCGAGTACATCGAGCCCAAGGGCGCGGGATCGTTGCAACTCGCGTTCGAGCAACTCAAAGCCAAGCTCGAGGCAGAAGGGCTATTCGCCGCCGAGCGAAAGAAACCGATCCCGCCGCTTCCGTCGCGGATCGGTATTGTCACCTCGGCTAATGCCGCGGCATTGCGCGACATTCTTAACGTTCTGCGGCGCCGTCATCACTCGGTGAACGTAGTCATCTTTCCCGCGCAGGTTCAGGGAGAGGCAGCCTCGTACGAAGTTGCCGAGGGAATCCGCTATTTCAACAAGCAGGGCAATGTCGACGTGCTTATGGTGGCTCGCGGCGGAGGCTCCGCCGAAGACCTTGCTGCGTTCAATAACGAAGCGCTGGCACGGACCATTGCTGCATCTGAGATTCCGGTCATTTCGGCCGTCGGTCACGAAACCGATTTCACCATCACCGATTTCGTCGCCGATCTTCGCGCGCCCACGCCTTCGGCAGCGGCCGAGCTGGTGATCCGCTCGCGGCAGGAGATCGAAGAACAAACGTCAGGCCTGCACGAGCGCCTGAACCGCGCCATACGCTACCGCCTGCTGATGGGGCGCCAGGCCCTGACGGAACTGGCGCAGCACGGCGCGTTTGCGCGCATCATGGAGGTGATCCGGCAACGGCAGCAAAAGCTGGACGATCTCAGCCATCGCATGGAACTCGCGGAGCGCAATCTGCTGCAACAAATGCATCGGAGCTGGGAAACAGTTTCCGCGGCGGTGCGTCATTACGATCTGCGCCTGGTGCTTTCGGGAGTGCACAAAGAACTGGACAGTAAGACTGCGGCCCTGGTGGCGGTGACGCGGAACGTTCTGCTGCAGCACAGGGTGCGCACCGAGCGGCTTGACACTGCGCTGCAGTCGCTTTCTCCGTTAGCTATT
>JAICJP010000051.1 GCA_025928375.1 Candidatus Sulfotelmatobacter sp. | reverse complement strand
TGGTGCGCCCTGAGAGATTCGAACTCCCGACCTTCTGGTTCGTAGCCAGACGCTCTATCCAACTGAGCTAAGGGCGCGATTTTGCAATCTGGAAAGCGATCGTCAGACTGGCGTCTGCTGGTTGGAGCGCTTTCTTGTTGAGAAAGTTATTGTAGCGTTTCCCCCGCGCTAGCGGCAAGCAAACGTCGCGCCCTTATCTCTTGCTTCTGCGATCCTGGTTAGAATCCTGCGTTCGTCCGGTGAGTTTCTCCGCGGCCATGGCTCGGAGATTGCGCGCGTGCTCATGCAAAGCGTGGCGGAGCTCCTGGAGCACCTGTACGATTTCGGCATCGCTGGCTGTTGCTGCTTTTGCGCACAGCTCACGGATCCGGTCTTCTAGTCGGCGGCCAGGCATCACGAATATGAATCCGGTCATGCGTACATGCGGGTAGACTTCTTAACGGTTCAGCACAGCACAACGGGTTCAGAAAAATTTACGGCAGGTTCTGTAGCCAACTGCTGTTTGACGACGCAGCTATTGTCTGGGCCGGTCGTTCTGGCCGACCGATGCACCCCCAGAGATGCTGGATGAATGCCGGCGTCCTATCACGTAAAGCAACCTCCCCAGCGTGGGAGTGAAATATTCTGTAGCACGAACCACGAATTCCAAATACAGAAAAACCCGGATTGTCATGGCAGTGTAGGATCCCGGCGAGACGGGAACGGCGGTGTGACTTTGCTGGTGCCTGACGTTCCAACCTAATCTCTTTTCTGCTAGCCTTTCCCTGCCCTGTTGTTCCGTCAAAACCAAACCCACGAACTTTTGGAGATTGAGCCAGCACTTCCCATGTCCAAAGCTACTCCCGATCTGTCCCTGCTGATGGCGGCGAAGAACGGATTGCTGTATCTCACAGCCAATGACTGGGCTTTGATCGCCGACAAGGCGCTGCGCAAGCAATTTAAGGCAGGAGAAAGCATTGTGCAGCGCGAGCGCCGAACGCACGGTATTTTTCTGATTTTGAAAGGTACAGCGACGGTGCAGCTTGCTTCCCAAACTACGGTGGTCGAGATCGGGCCAGGACAGATTTGCGGCGAGATTTCTTTTCTCGACGAGTTGCCAGCAAGCGCCAACGTAGTCGCCAAAGAATCCGTTGAAACCTACTATCTGGATCGCGCTTCCCTGCACTCTGTATTCGAGTTGTTCCCTCACCTCGGATCACGTTTTTATCAGTCATTGGCTGCCATCTTGGCGCGGCGATTGCGGGAAATTATCGATCCCAAGACGCCGAAAAAGTGACTCCCGGTCGAAGTTGCTCGATCAGCACGTAGCCATACTTGCCGGCAAAACTGTGCTAGCCTAACTGGTCCAGCCTTGCTGCTGATGCGCAGTCTGGATGCTTCAGGGCCAAAGCAACCCTGCGTCCGCAATCTTTCTTTCATGATGGACCCAGTTAATCTCCGGCTTGCGCTGGTTTCGGCCGCTGTACTGGGCCTTCGCCACGGGTTGGACTACGACCACATCGCGGCGATCAGCGACATAAGCAGCGTGCAGGCCAAGGCTCGCGATGCCATGCGGTACGGGTTGCTCTACGTCGCTGGACACGCGATGACCGTGGCGTTGCTCGGCGGCGCTGCGGTTGTGTTTCGCATAGCCCTGCCTGCCGCCACTGACCGCTGGGCAGAGAGACTGGTCGGAGCTACTCTCTTAGTACTTGGCCTGTACGTCCTGGGTACATTCTTACGTCCCGCTGCCCATAACCATGACCGCCCAAGAACCCGCATCACGTTGCTGATCAACGGCGCACTCTGGGTCTACTGGCGCTTGAGCCGGGTGTTCGGTGGGACTCGGGTGGAAGCTCCGCAGATCTTTAAGGATGGTTACGGAACGGGCTCGACCTTCCTGGTGGGTGTAATTCACGGACTCGGTGCTGAGACCCCCACCCAGATCCTACTATTCCTCATGGCCGCAAATCTGGGAGGCATAGGCAGGGGTCTTATGGGTCTGCTGATGTTCATTGTTGGGTTGCTGCTGATGAATACGCTCATGTGTGCATCGGCGGCAGGCCTGTTTTCCGCAATCCTCGCCCGTCCGAAGGCCCTTCAGGCGGTCACCTTGGCCACCTCGGCGTACAGCATTGTCGTGGGAGCTATCTTCCTGCTGGGTTTAGGAACCAAGCTTCCCTCGCTGACCAGTTGACGCAAAATGGTGTTTCAAGTGTGCAGGACTTTTCACTCGGGAAAAACGTCACCGTGAAAATACATCTGGGAGTTCCTTTGGATTCAAATACTTACGTTTTGTCCCGTTTTGGTACTCCGAGTGCTCCCTAATGCTCGGGAACGTCTACGTACTGTGGGATTAAAGTAAGCACTAGGGTACGAGCTTTCTACGATATTCAGGAGGAAGACCCTTTATGAAGCGAATTCTGTGGGTGGTATTGCTGGCGACTCTGGCGCTGCCGTTGGCGGCATTTGCCGACAACTCCATTGATTTCACGAACTCAGGTGGCACCCTTAGTGGCGATAGCAGCGGGTTGACCTTAAGCAACTCAGTCCTGATTGCCATTAATGGTCTGAACGGACTGCAAACCGGCAGCAATCTCGGCACTCTGTCGTTCTCCACGGGCGCGCTCATATCCGGCGATCTCCAGATGGGGGCTACTTTCGCCCCCGGAAGCAGCTTCACCATTACGTCAAACACACTGGGTACCCTATTCTCGGGAAGCTTTGACGGTCCGGTCACTTGGTCGTTAGTGACCCTGGCGAATGGGACCCACAACTACACGCTCTCTGGCACGATTTCCGGTTCCTGGGAAGGAAAGGGCACGGTATATGGTGCCACCCTCCAGTTGACGATCAATACCGGCATCGGCTTCTTCAATGGCTCCACCTCGATTTCGAGCGGCGATACCAACGTTGTCGTGCCGGAACCCAGCAGCCTGACCTTGATCGGAACTGGTTTGGTCGGCCTTGCTGGAATATTGCGACGGAAACTGAAAGCATAATTGCTTTGCTCCTGAATACCAGCCCCGCCAATCGGCGGGGCTTTTTGTTTTCCGGCTCGGTACTTCCGTGTTCATTACGGCAGTAACGCATGCCGGGGGATTACCGTTGACCCGCGCAACGGCCCATCCTTACATTGCCAGCAGGGGGATGTATGAAAGACATTCACGAGGTCCTGCGGCAAAAGCAGGCAAAGTACGCCCAGCTTGGCAAGCAGATCGAGATGCTCCAGCAGGCTGCCGAGAAGTTGCGCGAGGTGGCTCCCCTGTTGGCCGAGAGCGACGAAGAAGATAACGTCGTTCTTTCCGAAGTAGACGACTCCCAAAGCGATTCCATGGCAGCCAAAGCGGGAGCCGGTGCGGCCGGCAGCATACCTTCCAAGGCAACGCGGCCAACTGCTCCACGCTGGCCCTAATTCTGTCCGGGACAGCCCTCTCCAACTTCCGTTATGAACTTGCAAGCCCTCTTGATATCGAGCGATGACTCGGCCGCGGACGTACTGGGGAGAGTTCTGTCCAGTTTCGAGATTGCCATGGACCGTTCCAGCGATCCCGAAACAACTCTGGCCCGGATTCAGCAGCAGAGATTCGACGCTCTGATCGTGGACTTCGACCAGCCCAAGTTGGCTGAAGATGTCCTGCGGGAGACCCATCGACTCGGAACCAACCCGATCAGCATTGCGTTGGTAGCAGATCCGTCCCAAGTACGGGCAATTCTGACTGGGGGCGCTCATTTCGTGCTGTACAAGCCGCTTTTCGAGGAGGCCGCCAAGATTGGTTTGCGACCGGCGGCTGGGCTTCTGGGTCGGGAGCGCCGCCGCGCTTTTCGCGTTCCGGTGCAGGCTCCGGTTGAAATCACGCTTCCCGACACTCGCAAGCTGGATGGCATCCTGCTCGACATTTCCGAAACAGGCATGGATGTGCTCACCGCCGAGGCACAAGCCTCGGGAGCTCTGCTCGCTTTTCGTTTCCAATTGCCGGATGGCGCGGTCGAGATCGACGCGCATGGCCAGGTGGCATGGGCCAATCCCAATGGACAAACCGGCGTTCGTTTCCTGGATCTCTCGGAATCTGCACAGGGCAACCTTAAGCTGTGGTTGAAAGCCGCAGCCGCGGCGGTTGGCGGTCCCGAGGAGGAGAGTGTTCCCCACTGCAAGCTTACCGACCTCAGTACCGGCGGGTGCTACGTGGAAACTGAGGCGCCTTTTCCCGAGCGTGCTCTGATCGATTTCTGCCTCAAGACGAAGACCATGGAACTACACACTGAAGGCATGGTGCGGGTCATGCATCCGGCCCGCGGAATGGGCTTGGAGTTTCCTTCTCGAACGTCGGAGCAGAGAGCACAAGTGACAGCTTTAATTGACCTGTTGCGCAACAGCCCAAACGAAATGCCCGAGTTGATCATTTCGCCGCGCGCACTGCTGGCCGATGTGAACCAATTTACGCCCGAGGACAAGCGCCCCAGTGCTTCGGGCGATGACGTGGAAGATCCCCTGGTGGAACTCCTCCGCCGCGGCGCCACGCTGCAACCGGACGACTTCATGGCCGAGCTGCAGCAGCAGCGAAATTAAGCACTTCCTGGCTCCCTCACAGAACATTTCCTTCTACTATCCTGATGGGCGTATTCCTCACTACTTGAATTAGACTTGTTCGTTCGTTTGCGTTCAATTTCCCGGACGAGACGCCATCCTGGGCAGCGATTCCACTCTCCACTCGTTTACTCCACCACCGCGGAACTCCGTGCGATGGACTCCTCTGATCGTGATCGCCGCTGCGGCATTCGCCGTGGAGATCCCGTTTTTCTTTTTCGGTACACCTTCAGGGCACGATGTCGAATTTCACCTTTACTCTTGGCTGGAGGTCCTGGGACAGTGGCGGCATGGAATCCTCTATCCGCGATGGGCAGGGCTGGCACATTTCGGCTATGGCGAGCCACGCTTCATTTTTTACCCGCCAGCTTCCTGGCTGCTCGGAGCAACCTTGAGCGCCATCGTGCCGTGGACCCTCGCAGCTAGCGTCTATATCTGGCTTGTGCTCACAGCGTCGGGCATTTCTATGTTTTTGTTGGCGCGGCGTTGGCTGGAGCGGCGAAATGCGCTCTTCGCCGCGGTACTGTACGCCGTCAATCCCTACCATCTCGTAATTGTCTACTGGCGCAGCGCCTTCGCGGAACTGCTGGCAGCCTGCCTTCTGCCGCTGCTGCTCTTGTTTGTCTTGAGGGCGGCGGAAGACGAGCAGCGAATGATGGTGCCGCTCGGAATCTTGCTCGCGGCGGCATGGCTGACGAACGCTCCGGCAGCGGTCATGATTCATTATTCCCTGGCGCTGCTAATGTTATTTTTCGCGATCACGAAGCGGTCGCCGCGCCTGCTGCTGGCCGGAGCCGCTGCCGTCGCGCTGGGCGCCTGCTTGGCGAGTTTCTATCTGCTGCCTGCCGTCTACGAGCAAAAATGGGTGGACATCGGAGAAGCGGTTTCGGCAGGATCACGCCCTGCGGATAACTTCCTATTCATTCACACCACAGATACGGATCACGACGCCTTCAACCGGATGATCTCCTGGGTAGGCGTGCTGGAGATGGGAGTCATCGCCGTAGCCGCGACTCTCGCGAAGACCCGAAAGTCAGTGAATTCCTCGTTGTGGCAGCTGCTGCTGGGTTGGGGGGTAGGCTGCGCTTTCTTGCTGCTTCCCATCTCTCTGGTTTTTTGGAGAATTCTGCCCAAGATGCAATTCATGCAGTTTCCATGGCGGTGGTTGTTATGTCTCAGCCTGATCTTCACCGTCTTTGTAGCGCTTGGGCTGCAGCGCTGGTGGATGCGGACAATCGTGTGCGTACTCTCGATTGTGGTGATCGCTGCGGCTTGGACTCGGGTGCAGGCACCCTGGTGGGACAACGACGCGGATTTGCGGGAGATGCAGGACAACATGGAATCGGGCGCGGGATACGAAGGCACGGACGAGTACACGCCAGTCGGTGCGGATCCGGCGGCGGTCGATAAATCAGCGCGCGACGTAACTGTCGACGGCCCCGCCCGCGCCGCCATCCATGTGGTGCGCTGGAACGCCGACACCAAAGAGTTTACCGCTCAGGTGTCAGCAGCCGACCAATTGGCGCTAAAGTTATTTCGCTATCCTGCATGGAACGTGGAGGTCAATGGACATTCCATACCGACTTCGGTCCGCAAGAGTACAGGCCAGATACTCATACCCGTGCAGGCAGGCCTGAACCGGGTGCAGATCCGATTTGTGAGAACCTGGGACCGGACAGCAGGCGCCTGGATCTCAGCTGTGACTTTCATCCTGGTCTTGCTCTGGTTCTTATGGCCGAATCGCGCGCCCGGTCTGAAGCCACAACTCCGTAGCCGGAGCTCTCGGGTCTGACGAATGAGGCGCGTGCTGATCGCAACTTCGAATCCCGGGAAACTGCGCGACTTCGCGGGGGCCGCGCAGGTGCACGGCATTGAAATCGCCGGCATTCCCAATTTCGCATCTCTGCCCACGCCCGTGGAAGACGGCAAGACTTTCGAAGAGAACGCCAGAAAAAAAGCGGAGGAATACAGCCTGGCAGCTCGTTCAGAGATCGTCGTCGCAGACGATTCCGGATTGGAGGTTGATGCCCTGAATGGCGCCCCGGGAGTGCACTCCGCCCGCTACGCTGCCGACCAGCCGCATCTGGCCGGCTCCAATACCGATGATGAGGCCAATAACGACCGCTTACTCCGCGAACTGTCGCAGGTTGCTCCGGCGAAGCGCACCGGACGCTTCGTCTGTGTGCTGGCAGCGGCACGCAATGGCAAAACTGTCGCGACGTTTCGTGGTACGGCAGAGGGGATCATTCTCGACTCCCCGCTCGGGAACAACGGTTTTGGATACGATCCTCTGTTTTACTTTCCCCAGATCGGCAAGACCTTCGCAGAACTGAGTCCCGAGGAAAAGGCACGCTACAGCCATCGTGGCGCGGCATTCCTCCAGTTCCTCGACTGGTATGAGAAACAATTTCCCCGCTAGCTCATCTAAAGGATCCTGTGACCTCTCCACCGAAAGCTCCGCAGGCGCTGATCTTCGACATGGATGGGGTGCTGGTTGACTCCGAGCCTCTGCACAAGCGGGCCAAGCAAATGGCTTTTCAAGAGGCTGGCATTCATTTCCCGGAACAGACTTATGACAGCTACAAGGGGCGGCCGGATACGACCATGTTTCACGAAGTGCTCGCCGGCAGGTCAGTGGACGATATTGCGGAACTCCTTCACCGCAAGCATCAGCATTTCGAAAAAATCGAGCATGAACTGCAGCCGATTCCTGGCGCTGTGGAATTTGTAAAGTGGGCGGCAACCAGGTACCGGTTGGCTCTGGCGACTTCGGCGACTCCGCGAAATCGCGCAGCAGCCTTGCAGATTCTCGGCGTCGCAGATCGTTTCGAGTCGCTCGTGGATACGGCACGCTTCGCACGCCCCAAACCCGACCCGGAGATCTTTCACGTCGCCCTGCGGGATTTGAAACTGAATTCCGCTGACTGCTGGATCATTGAGGACTCGCTTGCCGGAGTGCGGGCGGGAAAAACAGCAGGATGCATTACGGTGGGCATAACCACGACGTTCGATTCAGCGTCCTTATCAGCAGCCGGCGCCGATCTCATCGTGAAGTCTTTCCGGGAGCTTCGCAGTGTGCTCGAAAACTTGTAAGCGTGCTTCGGAATATTTCGAGGGCTGCCCATTCCTTGACTTAGCTTCTCTCCGGGCCAGATAATAAAAAGTTATTTTGTCATCGTCGAACTCATAAGGAGCGATTCGTGGCGTCAGCCAGTTCTACTGCTCCCGTCTATGGGGTTGCACCACTGCGAGCCGGTCAGGGGTCCTCGTTTGTGCTGCGCCGGCTGCATTCTCTGACGGGCATCATTCCAGTTGGGGCTTTCCTGTTCGAACACATCCTGATTTCCAACTCCACCGCGATCAGCGGGCCGGATGCGTATGCCCGGCAGGTCAGCTTCTTGGCCAATCTGCCCCTGGTTTTCTTCCTGGAGTTGATCGGAATCTGGCTGCCGATCGCATTTCATGCGCTTTACGGTTTTTACATCTGGTATCGCGGGGACGCCAACACCGCCTCGTATCCCTGGTCCGGCAACTGGATGTACAGCATGCAGCGCTGGACTGGAGGGATTGCATTCGTCTACATCGTCTGGCACACCTACACGATGCGCTTTAGCGGGACGGATCTGCACGAGAATCCGGTCGCCTCGTTTGGCAAAGTGGCGGCGGAAGTGCACAATCCGTGGCTAATGGCGTTCTACGTAATCGGTTTGATCGCGGCCTCGTGGCACTTTGCTTACGGCATCTGGCTGTTCTGCGCAAAATGGGGAATTGTGGTTGGCGACAAGGCCCAAGAACGTTTGCTCAGCCTGTGCCTGGCATTCTTCGTGGTTTTGACCGTGGTCGGCATTGCCAGCCTCTACACCTTCCACTCTCGTTTCCAGAATCTTCCTGGTGTGACCGGCAACATTGCCTCGAGACACGCGGCAATAAAGGGGGCGCAGTAATATGGCGGCTCCTCGGATCATCGTCGTAGGCGGCGGTCTGGCCGGGCTCTCGGCTGTCATCAAGATCGCGGAGATGGGCGGGCAAGTCGATCTGTTCTCGATCGTGCCGGTGAAGCGCTCGCATTCTGTGTGCGCGCAGGGCGGCATTAACGCCGCCAAGAACCTCAAAGGCGAAGGCGACTCCACCTGGAAGCATTTTGATGACACGGTGTACGGCGGCGATTTCCTGGCCAACCAGCCTCCGGTGAAGGAGATGTGCGAGGCGGCCCCCGGCATCATCGACCTGCTCGACCGCATGGGCGTGCCCTTCAACCGCACGCCGGAAGGATTACTCGACTTCCGCCGTTTCGGCGGAACTTTGTACAACCGCACTGCGTTCGCCGGCGCCACCACCGGCCAGCAGTTGCTGTACGCGCTCGATGAGCAAGTGCGGCGCTACGAAGCCGAAGGCAAGGTCAACAAGTACGAACACTGGGAATTTCTCTCGGCGGTGCTCGACGGCAATCGCGTGTGCCGCGGCATCTGCGCCATCGATCTCCGGTCCATGGAGGTCAAGACGTTCCCTGCCGATGCCATCATCATCGCGACCGGCGGGATCGGCGCCATCTTCGGTAAATCCACAAACTCGGTTGTGTGCACCGGGTCAGCCCAGTCCGCTCTATATCAGCAAGGGTGCTATTACGCCAACGGCGAGTTCATCCAGGTTCACCCCACTTCCATCCCCGGCGAAGACAAGCTGCGCCTCATGTCGGAGTCGGCCCGCGGCGAGGGCGGGCGCGTGTGGGTTCCGAAAACTCCCGGGGACAAGCGCGATCCCAAGTCGATCCCCGCAACCGAGCGCTGGTATTTTCTGGAAGAGTGGTACCCGAAGTATGGAAACCTAGTGCCGCGCGACGTAGCCACGCGCGCGATCTTCAAAGTGGTTTACGAGCACAATCTCGGCATCGACGGCAAGCCGATGGTCTACCTCGACCTGACACATATCGATCGCAAGGTCCTGGACCGCAAGCTGGAAGGCATTCTCGAGATTTACGAAAAGTTCGTCGGCGACGATCCGCGCGACACGCCCATGAAGATATTCCCCGGCATGCACTACACCATGGGCGGGCTCTGGGTCGACTTCAAGCAGGCCACCAACATTCCTGGCATCTTCGCGGCGGGTGAGGCGGAGTATCAGTACCACGGCGCCAACCGCCTCGGCGCGAACTCGCTGGTCTCGTGCATCTTCGGTGGCGGGGTTGCCGGGCCGCAGGCAGTCAATTATGCGCGCGGGTTGCAGTCCTCGAGCGACGGCAATGGACACTTCGCAGCCGAGCAGAAGAAGCAGGAAGAAAGTAATGCCCTGCTGATGAAGAACGAGGGCACTGAGAATCCCGTGAAGCTGTGGCGAGAACTGGGCGAGTTGATGACCAAGGATTGCACGGTGATCCGCTACAACAAAAACCTTGAGCAGACTGACGCCAAGCTCGTCGAGTTGCTGGAACGCTATCGCAAGATCAACCTGAGCGACCGCACCATGTGGGCGAATACGACCGTCGTCTTTGCGCGCCAGCTTTACAACATGCTGCAGCTGGCACGAGTAATTGCGCAGGGCGCGCGCATGCGGGACGAGTCGCGCGGCGCACACTACAAACCGGATTTCCCCGAGCGCGACGACAAGAACTGGCTGAAGACAACGAAAGCATATTTCGCCCCCGATGCGGACGAGCCAAAATTCGAATTCGAGCCAGTGGATGTGTCCCTGATTCCGCCGCGAGCGAGGAAGTATTGACCTCATTTCCGCACTTCGGCAGTGGCATCCTGAGGCGCGGCTTTGGCGCGAGAGGATCCCTGGAATTCGTGGACGGCGCGAGACTGCCGAGACCCATCGGTTCTGTCAGGATGACAACGACTTTATCGCTAATTGCTAAAGGCTAATTGCTAATGGCTGAATCTAAATCCGTCATTTTAAAAATCAAGCGTCAACTCACTCCCACCGGCAAGTCGTATTGGGAAGAATTCTCTGTTGCCTACCGGCCGAACATGAACGTGATTTCGGCGCTCATGGACATTGCTGCTGACCCCATTACGCACGACGGCAAGGCGACCACGCCCATCACTTACGACTCGAGTTGCCTGGAAGAGGTTTGCGGGTCGTGCGCCATGTTGATCAATGGCAAAGCACGGATGGCCTGCTCAGCGCTGATTGACAGTCTGGAGCAGCCGATCCGTTTGGAACCGTTCTCCAAATTTCCCGTTATCCGGGATCTGGCCGTGGATCGGCGTGTGCTCTTCGAAAATTTGAAAACCGTAAAGGCCTGGGTTCCCATCGACGGTACTTACGATCTGGGCCCCGGTCCGCGCCTGTCTCCCGAAGAGCAGGAATCAGCCTATCCCCTGTCTCGTTGCATTTCCTGCTGCTGCTGCATGGAAGCTTGTCCACAATTCAACGAGAGCACGGGCTTCGTCGGCGCGGCGGCCATCTCGCAGGTTCGACTGTTCAACACACATCCCACCGGCAAGGCGTTAAAGCGCGAACGGCTGGCAGCGTTGATGGGCGATGGCGGCATCCATGAATGCGGTTATGCCCAGAACTGTGTTGAGGTTTGCCCCAAGGACATCCCGCTCACCAAGTCAATTTCGGAGGTCGGCGGCGAGGTCATGAAGCAGGCGCTGGGGGATTTGATCCGAAGGTAGTCAGTGTAGATACAGCCGCCATCGGCTGTTTGGTCGAGCGAAGCTCGACAGTTGGTAGGAGCCTGCATCAGCGCAACCAAAGCGCAGCCCAGGGGCCGTCCCTGCGTGGACTGGGGCGCATGACGTTTTGTGGCGCTTTTTGGCGCTGAAATTTGTTATCTGAACGACAACCGGCAGGTACAAAGCTTCATCCAAATCGAGCCAACTTGTAGCTGACCGCCAACATAGGCTGGCTCGTGGAGAAAGCTTGAAATGGCCCCATACCTGCCGTCAATTCAGTTGGGCCTCTGCCTCGGCGGAAGTCAGTAACCAGCAGTAACCAACTCCGCGTCACCGCGAGCGTGGTACGCAAGTAATGGTTCGCTCGCAGGATCGGATTGGTCCCCTTGACACCATGGCTTAGAATAGCCGCTACTCGCGGGCAGTCGCACATAAGAGTAGCCGCAGGAACGCTGTGAGACGCATCGCAAGACTCAAATTCGCCTCGCTATTCCTCGTCGCACTCGTGTGCGCCGGCCTTAGCAGCCAGGCTTTCGCGGTGAAGCGCGCGAGGATGGAGCATCATCGCAGGCATTTCCGATGGCTGCGTTGGAACCCGATGTTCCGGCCGTCGCATGAATCGTTGCTCTTGCAGAATGCGGAAGTCGATCGCCTGAATCTTCCGCGCATCCAGGATGAAACTGAACTCGAAGCCCTGAAAGCGGACGGTTCCCTGCTTGAGATTGTGCCGGGAGATTCTCTGCGCATCGATCCACGGCTGGATCCTTCCAGACGCTATTGCCGTATGTGGACGCTCGCTTTTGTCGACGATCTCAGTGAAGCTTATTACAATCGCTTTCACCAGCAGATCCAGGTGAACTCGGCCGTGCGTACCGTTAAAGTTCAGAAGAAGCTACGCCGTCACAATCGTAATGCCGCTCCCTGGGAAGGCGAGACGGCCTCATCGCATTTGGCAGGCGTCACCGTCGATCTGCAACGCCGCGGTATGAGCAAAGAACAGATTCGCTTTGTAGAACGTTACCTGTTCTATATGAAGGCACTCGGCCTGGTCGAACCGGAAGAAGAACGACGCCAGTGGGTCTTCCACATCATGGTTAGCGGACGCTACGCAGAATGGCGCGAGACGCAGACGCTTATACCCATTGACCGCCCCCAGCAGGAGAAGCCCGCCACCGAAGTGGCGGAAGCGGGAACGAAGTAATCCGGTTTCAAGGGTTCACGGTTAGACCCCTCCTCGCAAAATCCATTACGATTCACTTCTTATGATCGTTCTTATGGCGGGGCTGCCCGGAACGGGCAAGACCACGCTCGCTCGCGAACTGGCGCGGCGAACTTCGGGACGAGTTTTGAGTAAGGACGAGTTCCGTCACGCCATTTTCCTGCCTGCGGAAATCGAATATTCCTCGCGGCAGGATGATTTCTGCTTGCAACTGATGCTGCAAACAGCCGGATATCTGCTCTCGCGCGATCCAGCACGCATCATTTTTCTCGATGGACGTCCTTTCTCCCGGCGCTACCAGATCGACAACGTCATTGCTGTGGCCAGTTCCCTGCACCAGAGCTGGAGAATCCTGCAGTGCGTGTGTTCGGAAGACACCGCGCGTAAGCGGCTCGCTGCAGACGCTGACGCGAGTTCCCATCCCGCGGGCAATCGGAATTTCCAACTCTACGCTGACCTGAAGATGAGATTCGAAACCATCACCCATCCTAAGATCGTGATTGATACGGATCAAAGTATCGAGCACTGCGTGGCATCAGCCATTACCGCCCTCAGCACAAGTGTGTGAGCCAACTCCCTCCACGAAATTCAACCAGAGTTTGGATCGGTTGCGACTCTGCCTATACAATCGAAAACTTGCCTGACAACTCATCGGCGACAACTATGACCCTCAAATCCTTCTTTCTTGCGCTGCTGCTGTGTTCGCTTGCTCTTGCTCAATCCTCGGAGAGGAATTCGCCTGATTCGAAAGAAGGCGTCAGCGCCAAAGCCCGGCGGATTCATGACTCGGCCCTGATCGTCGATACGCACGCCGATACCCCGCAGCGCTTTCTCGACGAGGGATTCGACATCGGCTCGACCCATCCCAACGACATCGGGCATATCAGCCTGGATAAAGCGAGGCGCGGTAATCTTGGAGCGGAGTTCTTTTCCATCTGGGTCGATCCCCAGACGAATCAAGGCAATTACGCCAAACACAGCTTCGATCTCATCGATTCCGTCTATGAACAGGCGGCGCATCATCCTGATCGCATGATGATGGCCTTCTCCACCGCCGAAATCGAGCGCGCTCACCGCGAGCACAAACTGGCTGCGCTGATGGGGATTGAAGGCGGACACTCCATCGAAAATGACATTCGCCTGCTGCGCGATTTTTATCGCCTGGGCGTCCGCTACATGACTTTGTCCTGGTCGAACACGAACGAGTGGGCGGATTCCTCAGGTGACATCGATGATCCCAAGGTTCAGCACCACAACGGCCTGACCGATTTCGGCAAGCAAGTCGTGCTGGAAATGAATCGCCTGGGCATGATGGTCGACATCTCTCATGTTGCGGATAAGACGTTCTGGGACGCGATTGCCACCACCAAGGCCCCTGTCATTGCCTCACACTCGTCGGCGCGCGCACTGGTGAATGCGCCTCGCAACATGACTGACGAGATGCTCAAGGCCGTGGCGAAAAATGGCGGGGTCGTGCAAGTAAACTTCTTCAACGGATTCGATGACGAGAATTTCCGTAAGGCCCTGGAAGCTCAGTCGAAGGATCAGGCGGCGGCGATTCAGAAATTCCTCGACGACCAGAAAGCCCAGGGCAAACCTGTCGACTATGTGCAAGTCGACCGTATCGAGCGGGAGTGGATGGCCAAAATCCCGCGGCCTCCGCTAAGTTCGCTCATCGACCACATCGATCACATCGTGAAAGTTGCCGGAGTCGACCACGTCGGGCTGGGCTCTGACTTCGATGGCGTGAGCGGCGCCACGCCGCAGGGAATAGACTCGGCCGCCGACCTGCCGAAGATCACGCAAGCATTGCTCGATCGCGGATACAGCGCCGTCGACATTCATAAGATTCTCGGCGGCAATCTCATGCGCGTCTTCCGTGACGTCGAACGGGTGAGCCGCGAAATGCGAGCGGCCGCTGCTCAGGATAGCAATGCCGTGGCAAAATAAAGATCAAGGCTGTTGACGTACAATGCAACATTGCGCTGCTGTCGTGGCAGAGATTCGAGGTTCCAAGGAGCATCCATGGGAAGAAAAATTGTAGCTTTCGGCGCACTCTTGATGGCCGGTTCGTTGGCGGCGGCTCAGGCCAGTTCCGCCAAGCCGTCCACGACAGCGAAGCCTGCCACGCCGGCCTCCGCGTCCCAGCCGACTGCCGTGATTGACACCACCGCCGGCAAGATGAACTGCACGCTATTTCCCGATAAGGCCCCCATCGGCGTAGCCAACTTCATCGGGCTGGCCAACGGAACGAAAGAGTGGAAGAACCCAGTCAGCGGCGCCAGCAAACACGGCGTTCCACTATACGACGGCACCATCTTTCATCGCGTCATCCCGGGATTCATGATTCAGGGCGGCGATCCGGCAGGAACGGGTTCCGGTGCCGATCCGATCAAACCATTCAAGAACGAAGTTTCGCCGGACTTGACGTTCGATAAAGCCGGGCGTCTTGCCTATGCCAACGCCGGGCCGAACACCAACACTTCGCAGTTTTTCATCACAGAAGTGCCATTCACCGGACAGCAGGCCAACATGCTTAACGGACACTACACCATCTTCGGCCAGTGCGATGACGCCTCGGTAGCGCTGGTGAAACAGATCGCGGCCATGAGTCGCGACGCCAACGACCGGCCTTACCGGCCGATCAGGATTAACCACATCGCGATTCAGAAAGGCGGCAGCAGCACGACAACAACCAAGCGGGCGGGAGCCTCTGCCGCGAAAAAACCTGCTTCGGCAGCAACCTCAAAACCCGCTGCGTCTCCAAAATAGGTACCCTGCAGCGCTGTCGAGTTCCTCGCAACTGGGCAGACCGAGGGGTATTCCTACTTCAACATTTATTCGAAAGGACTCTCATGGCTCGTCAACCTGGAATGTACGCGACGTTTGAAACAACAGAGGGAAGCATTGTTTGCCGCCTTTTTGACAAAGATGCGCCGAAGACCGTGGCCAACTTCGTGGAACTCGCCGAAGGCAAGCGCGAGTGGACTCATCCCAACACACGCAAGAAATCCAAGGACCGCCTGTACGATGGAACCATCTTCCACCGTGTGATCCCTGATTTCATGATTCAGGGCGGCGATCCGCAGGGCACCGGCATGGGCGGTCCCGGCTACCAGTTTGAAGACGAGACCAACGGCTCACCGCATAAATTCGACAAGCCCGGCAAGCTCGCCATGGCCAATGCTGGTCCCAATACCAATGGCAGCCAGTTCTTCATCACCGTGGCACCGACAACTTGGCTGACAGGCAGGCACACGATATTCGGCGAGGTAGTCGAAGGGCAGGATGTGGTCGACAAGATTACTGCCCTGCCGCGCGGGCGCAACGACCGGCCGAACAAAGATGTGGTGCTGAAGAAAGTGACCATCGAGCAAGCTTAATCGCACCTGGCCGAGGGCGTGTGAATTCTGGGCTTAAGCCCTTTCAGGGCGGGTAAGTCTGCCTACCCGCTCATTCGCAGGCTACAATTGTAGCTAATCGAAGCCGTCCGCCCGCGGCGCTTAACCCTGTAAAGGACCAAACCAGACATGTTACGTCTCCCTTCGCCGCTGTTAGCGGCTGTGTTCCTGCTGTGCGGACACGGAATACTCGCTGCGCAGACTCTGCCGCGTCCGAGCCATGTTGTGATCGTCGTGGAAGAAAATCATTCCTATTCTGAGATCATCAATTCGCCTCAGGCACCCTTTATCAACACGTTGGCGGCCGAAGGGGCCCTGTTCACGAGCTCTTACGCGGTCGCGCACCCGAGCCAGCCGAATTACCTTGCGCTGTTCTCGGGTTCAACCCAGGGCATCACCAATGACACTTGCCCGCACACATTCAGCGCGTCGAATCTTGCGCATCAAGTGCTCGCCGCTAAAAAAACTTTCCGGGCCTATTCGGAAGGGCTGCCCTCGGCCGGATCGGAAGTTTGTGCTTCGGGACATTACGTGCGAAAGCACGCGCCCTGGGCGGATTTTTCGAATTTACCATCCACGGTGAATCAGCCGCTTACCTCATTCCCAACCAACTATGCGAACTTGCCGACCGTCTCATTTGTGATTCCAAACCTGCTCGATGACATGCACGACGGCACGATTCAGCAGGCCGACAGCTGGCTGCAGGCGAAGTTGCTGGGTTACGTGCACTGGGCGAAGGCTAACAACAGCTTGCTCATCGTTACTTGGGATGAAGATGATTCCTCGTCGTCGAACCGCATTCCTACAATCTTCGTAGGTCCCATGGTTAAGCCGGGCAAATATGGACAGAAGATTACCCATTACAACGTGCTGCGAACTTTGGAAGCGATGTATGGACTTGGATATCTGGGCCATGCCAGCAGTGTTTTGACCATCACCAACGTTTGGCAGTGAAGTCAAAACGGGTCTGCCGGGGTAATCTCGTCGTTAGCCTAAGCACCCCAGACGTCGAAACCACCTAAACCCCTATCACACCGCACAATTCTTTAACCGCTGCAGCGCTCTTCTCTAAGCCGGCCTTCTCTTCCGGCGTCAACTTGATCTCGATAATCTGCTCCATCCCCTTTGCTCCGAGCTTCACGGGCACGCCAACATAGAGTCCATTGATTCCATACTCCCCTTGCAAGTAGGCAGCGCAGGGCAGGATTTTCTTCTTATCCTTCAGGATCGCCTCGACCATCTCGGTCGCAGCAGCCGACGGAGCGTAATAGGCCGAGCCGGTTTTGAGGTATTTAACGATTTCGGCGCCGCCATCGCGGGTCCGCTGTACCAGCGCCTCCAGGCGTGATTTCTCAATCAGTTCCGTAATCGGAATTCCTGCTACCGTGGAGTATCGCGGCAACGGGACCATGGTATCTCCGTGGCCGCCGAGCACAAACGCAGTGACGTTTTCCACGCTCACTTTCAGTTCATCGGCAATGAAGGCTCGGAAGCGAGCTGAGTCCAACACTCCCGCCATG
>JAICJP010000266.1 GCA_025928375.1 Candidatus Sulfotelmatobacter sp. | reverse complement strand
GAGAGGTTGGAGGCGCTGACTCATCGGGCTCCCGTGAGGATCGGGCTCTCGGCTACGCAGAAGCCCATTGAGGAGGTGGCGCATTTTCTGACCGGGACGGGGCGGCCGGATCCCGTGATCGTGAATGTGGGTCACAAGCGCAAACTCGACCTTGGCGTCGAGGTTCCGCCCATGCCGCTGGGACCTGTTGCTTCGAACGAACTGTGGGACTCCATTTATGACCGGCTGGCGCAGTTGGTGGCTCAGCATCGGTCGACTCTGGTGTTTACCAATACGCGGCGGATGGCGGAGCGCCTGGCGCACCATCTGGGGGAGCGGATTGGAGAAGAGAACGTAGCGGCGCACCACGGAAGCCTGTCGCGGAAGCTGAGGCTGGCGGCGGAAAGAAAGCTGAAAGAAGGACAGGTGCGGGTGCTGGTGGCGACGGCGTCGCTCGAATTGGGAATCGACGTGGGCTTCGTGGACCTGGTGGTACAGATCAACTCTCCGCGCTCGATCGCCGTCGCTCTGCAGCGCGTGGGCCGCTCGGGACACTGGCGCGGAGCGGTGCCGAAGGGACGTTTCTTTGCCACGACCCGCGATGATTTGATGGAATGTGCTGCGCTGGCGCGCGCGATCAAGCTGGGCGATCTCGACCGACTGATCATTCCGGAGGCTCCGCTCGATGTGCTGGCGCAGCAGATTGTGGCCACATGTGCCGCGGCAGGGAACTCGGCGGGATCGCTTCTGGCCGGCGCAGGCGCACCGAATCCTGACTCGCAAGTGCATTCGGAGCCTGGGGAGGCAGGATCGCGTGCACTACATCCGCAGAGCGACGCTTGCGATGAGGATGCGTTGTTCGCTATGGCGCGGCGGGCTTATCCGTATCGCAATCTCGAACGCAAAACGTTCAACGAAATTCTGGAGATGCTTTCGGAAGGGATTGCGGCTCGGAGAGGGCGGTATGGGGCTTATCTGCATCGCGATCGGGTGAACAACAAATTGCGGGCGCGGCGCGGGGCACGGTTGGCTGCGATCACGAGCGGGGGAGCGATTCCCGACAACTCGCTTTACACGGTGGTCGCCGAGCCCGATCAGGTTGTGGTGGGCACGGTGGATGAAGACTTCGCCGTCGAGAGCAATCGCGGCGACATCATGCTGCTGGGAAATACCTCATGGATGATCCACCGCATTGAGACCAACAATGGGCGCATGCTGGTGCAGGACGCGCATGGGGCGCCTCCCAGCGTGCCGTTCTGGCGCGGGGAGGCTCCGGCGCGGACGCATGAACTCTCGCTACACGTCGGCGAGTTGCGGCAGAACATCAGCGAGATGCTGCCGCATACCTCGCCGGTCGGATTCTCGGCGACGCAGCCCGAGGTCGCAGCCTGTGTTTTATGGCTGAAAGAGGAGTGCGGGCTGGATGATTCAGGCGCGGAGCAGGTGATCGAATACATTCTGCAAGGCCGCGCGGTGTTGGGCGCCGTCCCCACGCAGAATACTGTTATTGCGGAGAGATTCTTTGATGAAGGCGGGGGGATGCAGCTGGTGATCCATGCACCCTTTGGAGGCAGGATCAACAAGGCCTGGGGACTCTCGCTGCGCAAGCGGTTTTGCCGCGGATTCAATTTTGAGCTGCAGGCCGCGGCTACCGATGATGGCCTGAACATCGCTTTGGCGGAGCAACACAGCTTTCCCCTCGGGGATGTATTCCATTTCCTGCAGGCCGATTCGCTGCAGCCGATCCTGGAGCAAGCGGCGCTGGATTCTCCCATCTTCGGCACGCGCTGGCGCTGGGACGCAAACCGCGCGCTGGCTCTGCTGCGCTTTCAGAACGGCAAGAAGGTCCCGCCGCAAATTCAGCGCATGCGCTCTGATGATTTACTGGCCTCCGTCTTTCCCGAGGCTGCGGCCTGTTTTGAGAACATCGAGGGCGACCGGAAGATTCCGGATCATCCTCTCGTGAATGAAGTGATGAAAGATGTGCTCAGCGAGGCGATGGATCTGGAAGGGCTCAAGCGTGTGCTGCGAGGAATGGCTTCAGGCGCGATCCGGGTGCTCGCGGTCGACACTCCGGTGCCCTCGCAGTTTTCGCACGAGATATTGAATGCCAATCCGTACGCCTACCTGGATGACGCTCCCCTGGAGGAGCGTCGGGCTCGCGCCGTCGAGATGCGGCGCATGTTGCCCGAGTCGGTGCTGGAAGAAGTGGGAAAGCTCGATCCCGGTGCGATTGCCCAAGTCCGGGATGAGGCTTGGCCGGATGTGCGGGACGCCGATGAGTTGCACGACGTGCTGCACACGCTGGTGGCCCTGCCGGAGAGTGTATGGGGGCATCCGCCTTCGGCCGTCCAGCTGAGGGAAGGTCGCCAAAATTTATACGAACTCAGCGCGATTGCGAGCGCAACGCAAAACAGTTCAGCTTTGCTGAACCGGCCAGCCGATGGCGGGCCCTACATCGATGCTGCGTGGGATGGGTACTTCGAGAGATTAAGGAATGAAGGCAGGGCGTCGACTGCCGTCGTTGATGGGCGACGGTATTGGGTGGCGGCGGAGAAAGCTCGGAGCTTCACCGCTTTGTTTCCTGCGGCTGTGTTTGATCAGAAATTGGCCGATGTGGAATCCGGAGATGTTTCCCGCGATGATGCTTTGCTGGCTCTCGTAACTGGGTGGATGTCGCACATTGGTCCTGCTTCGGCCTCGCAGCTAGGGGAGTTGCTGGGTTTGTCGGCGCCTGACGTGGAGAAGGGTTTGTTGCGGATGGAGGCGGCGGGCACGGTTCTGCGTGGCAAGTTCACCAGTTCATCCGGGGCGCACGCTCCTCAGAATGTCCTCGAGCTTGGCTCGACTGGACAGGCGATGGCGGCTGTTCCTACACAGGGTGAGATGGAGTGGTGCGAGCGTCGGCTGCTGGCTCGCATTCACCGCCTTACGGTGGGAATGCTGCGGAAGCAGATTGAGCCGGTCACGGCAGCGCAGTTCATGCGGTGGTTGATGCGGTGGCAGCATGTCGCGCCCGGGTCGCAGGTGTCCGGCGAGCGGGGTGTGCTGGAAGTCGTTCAGCAACTGCAAGGATTCGAAATCCCCGCGAATGCGTGGGAACGGCAAATCCTGGCACGGCGCGTGGCCGATTACGATCCCAAGTGGCTGGATCAGCTTTGCTTGACCGGGGCGGTGGGGTGGGGTAGGTTGTCTCCGCATCCGGCAACTCTGGACTCGGCGGTGATTCCTAGCGACGGGACGAAGCCTGCGCGGCAGCGCCGGGTGATTCCTACGAGCGTGGCTCCCATTACATTTTTCGTGCGGGAAGACGCCGATTGGATGGCTTTGTCGAAGAATCCGCATTTCTCCGAAAACCGGAGAGAAGCGGGGGACGACCCTCTGGAAGAAGTGAAGAGCGGATTGAGCCATGGAGCGCAACTGGTGCTTGAGTTTCTGCGGCAGCGTGGAGCCTCTTTTTTTGCCGACATGGTGCGCGGCACAGGGAAATTAAAGGCTGAAATCGAGACCTCACTCTGGGAACTGGTCGCGGCAGGAGTGGTAACGGCGGACGGGTTCGATAATCTGCGGTCGCTGATTGATCCGAAGAGGAGAGCGGGGCAGGGTGTGGGCAAGATGACGCGTCCGCGGCACAATGCGGGGAGATGGGCGCTGCTGCGTGCCGATGTGGGTGTGGAGCGGCCGCGCGCATTGGAGGCAGCATGTTGGATGCTCCTGCGGCGGTATGGCATCGTCATTCGCGATGTGTTGGCACGAGAGTCGAACTTGCCCTCCTGGCGGGAGTTGCTGATGGCGTTTCGGCGTCTGGAGGATCGAGGCGAGATACGTGGCGGGCGATTTGTGGACGGGTTCCTGGGTGAGCAGTTCGCTCTGCCCATTGCTGTCGAATCGGTGCGGGCGATGAGGAGTTTGCCTCTGAGCGGTGAGGCCCTAACTCTGTCATCAGCAGATCCGCTCAATCTGGTGGGGATTTTAGTTCCCGGCGACAAGATCCCGGCAATTTCGGGCAAGAGCGTCAGCTATCGCGATGGCGTGGCGGTTACCCCGGAAGTGACGTTGGCCTCAGTTCCTCAGGTCGCGGCCGGGTAGGTGTACCCAAAAACAAAAAAGTCAGAAGCTCGATGAGGGGGTCCCCCGAGCTTCCGACTTGGCGAAGTCAGCTAGAACTGCTTGAAAGCGCTTCCCCCATCGCTTTGCCGACAACGCTCACTTTGGTAGAAGCACCCGGCGTTCCAAACTGAACCGGCTTCCCTCCTTGAACTGCTGCGCCCGTAAGTGACTTAAATAGAGAAGGTTGTAGGTCTTCCTTAGCCCGAGAGGCCTAATGTTTTCCGACGCTCTAAGACGTTCAGCTATCCGCTCGGATAGTGCGACTATCCGTTCGGATATCAGAAATGATTGCGAAGGGTCATGCATTTTCGTCCGCCCTGTGGTAAGAAATTCAGCACAGTGCGGAGACCATTGATTGCGGCCTAGACTCGTGGTTACAGCAGGACCCGCCAAAGATACCGTCATTCCGCTGACCCAGGACGAAGCCAGCATTGGCCGCGACCCCAATAACGTGGTGGCGATCTCGGATCCGTCCGTCTCGCGGAAACATTGCTTGCTGCGCCGGGAATCTGACGGGCGCTTTCAGATTCTTGATCTGGAAAGCCGCAACGGCACTCTTGTGAATGGCGTGACCGTGAAAGAACACTGGCTGCGCCACGGCGATGAGATCGCAACCGGCGACTCAGTTTTCCTGTTCCTGGTGGAGGACGATGACCGCGTTCTCCAGGCCAGCCGGGTAGAATTTGACGACCGCAAGCCGACGGCGGAAACCAGGGTCATCAATCCCAAAGACGTTGTTTATTTGCAGCCTGACCGCCTGCTGCGCGAGTTGCCTTCCAGTTCGCCGCTGGCACGAAATCTGAGCGCACTCCTGAAAATCAGCCGGGTGGTGCATGCGATTCGCGATCTGGAAGAACTGCAGGCGCAATTGCTCGACCTGATTTTTGAAGTGGTGCCAGCCGGGCGTGGGGCAATCCTGCTGGGAGATGGAGCGAACTCGGAGTTCAGCTCTTTGTATGCGCGCACCCGGCAGGCAGGGCAGCATCAATTGGTGCGAGTGAGCCGAACCGTCGCGCACCATGTACTGAAGGAGAATGTCGCCATTCTGGGCGTGGACATAGCCGCCAGCGATGCTCTGCGGGACGTGGAAAGCCTGGCGGTTTCCGAAGTGCGATCGCTGCTGTGCGTTCCGCTCAGCGTCTTCGATCGGACCATTGGGTGTATTTACCTGGACAGCACCACGACCGTGAACCGGTTTCAGGAGGATCACCTGCAGCTGATGGCTGCCATCGCGGGCATCTCGGCGGTAGCGCTAGACAACGCGCGCCGGTCGCAGTGGCTGGAGCAGGAAAATCAGCGGCTCTCGTTGGAGATCCGGCAAGAACAAAATCTCGTCGGAGAAAGCGCCAGGGTGAAAGAGATCTTTCAGTTTCTGGCGCGGGTTGGGCCGACTGATTCTACAGTTTTGATCGAAGGCGAGAGTGGTACGGGCAAGGAACTGGCGGCGCGAGCGCTGCATCGCAACAGTCACCGCAACCAGAAGCCGTTCGTAGCGATTAACTGCGCGGCCATTCCCGAGACGCTGCTGGAATCGGAATTGTTCGGGCATGAGCGCGGGGCATTTACGGGAGCGGCATCGCAGAAAAAAGGGAAGCTGGAAGTTGCGGAAGGCGGCGTGGTTTTTCTGGACGAGATCGGAGAACTGGCGCCGGCGTTGCAGGTGAAGTTACTGCGCGTTCTGCAGGAGCGCGAGTTCGAGCGGGTTGGGGGGACGCATCCCATCAAAATCGATGTGCGCGTCATCGCCGCAACCAATCGCGACCTGGACGACGCTGTCCGGAAGCGGGAATTTCGGCAGGATCTCTATTACCGGCTTGCGGTAGTGAAGCTGACCATGCCTCCTCTCCGAGAGCATCGCGAGGACATTCCGATGCTGACGCGGCATTTTATCCAAAAAAATGCGAAGCGTTGCAAAGTCAAGCCGAAGCCTGTATCGCGGGAAGGTATGGCGGCGCTCGTCAGTTATGAGTGGCCGGGAAATGTGCGCGAGTTGGAGAATGCGATTGAGAGAGCGCTGGTGATGGGCTCCTCCGATACCATTTTGCTCGAAGACTTGCCGGAATCGCTGGTCGAGCAGCAACCGTCCGGCGGGATGTCCGAAGGCCGCTAT
>JAICJP010000066.1 GCA_025928375.1 Candidatus Sulfotelmatobacter sp. | reverse complement strand
GGAGCGATCGCCTGCGAAGCGGTTTACGAAATATTCACAGGAATCACACGGCGAAGTTGAGGGTTTCCGCGGGTCCATATGCCTGAACAACTCTGGTTTACCGAAATCCTGAACCATCTCTTTGCCGGGCCGGTCACCGCCTTCCTGCGGGTGCTGCACATCGAACCGAAATATCCGGCAGCTCCCATCAGCAATGCCTTCTCGATGGAAGTGCTGGTCTTCATCTTCCTGCTGATTGTGTTCGTGCTGGTGCGATCGCGGCTTTCCGTGGAATCTCCGGGCGCTTTGCAGCACAGCTTTGAAGGCATTGAAGGATTCGTGCTGGGGCAGAGCCACGAAATCATCGGACACCACGCCGAGCCCTACACGCCGTTTTTTGCGATTCTCTTTATCTTCATCCTGGTCTGTAATCTGATCGGGCTCATCCCTGGGTTCGACTCTCCCACGGGAGTTCCGGTGGTGCCGTTGGGTTGCGCCATCTGCGCGTTCATTTATTACCACACGCAGGGATTCAAGCACGCCGGGATCAAGTACCTTCTGCATTTTTTCGGGCCGCCCATGGAAGGAATGCCTCTGGTGGCGCGGATTGCTTTGGCAGGGCTGATGCTTCCCATCGAACTGGTCAGTCACTTCGCCCGGCTCCTCTCGCTTACGGTTCGTCTTTGGGCAAATATTTTCGCGGGCGATCTGATCACGCTGGTTTTCTTCTCCATGATTCCGATTGGGATCCCAATCATCTTCAGCGGACTTCATATCGTCGTAGCCGTGCTGCAGGCTTACGTCTTCATGTTGCTGTCGATTATTTATGTTTCCGGAGCGGTGGCGGAAGAGCACTAGACATCAGTCCTCTGTTGTCAGCACTCGGTTGCACCTTAGATATTGAGCTGAGTGCTGAGTACTGAGTACTGCCTTCAGTGTGAGGGCGCCTGCACGGTATGGCGTCAACCACCTCCTGAAAGCAAATTCATCAAGGAGCAACACCATGCGTCAACTCAGCCGTATTTTCATGACAGTCTCGGCGCTGTGCTTTGCGGTGCCTGCGTTCGCGCAGGGCGGCACAGGCGGCGAAACCAACTGGGTAGCTATAACCGCCGGATTTTCGATGGCGATCGCGTCCGCGGTATGCGGGCTGGCCCAGGGTAAAGCGGTCGCGTCCGCGACCGAATCGCTTGCCCGCAACCCTGCTGCTCGGCCGGGAATCCAGTTTGCCCTGATTCTCGGTCTCGTGCTGATCGAGTCACTCGCGCTTTACACGCTGGCGATCATCTTCCTGAAGGTGAAGTAGCGGGTGGAGACGCGCCAAGACCGGGACGGCACGCAACATTCGGAGAGTTTCCGGCCTGACAAAAAAGCCTCTGCTCCGGCAGAGGCTTTTTTGTCGCCGAATCATTTAGATTTTTCTGTCGCCGCCCCAATCGTGGCCGCGGCCCTGCGGAGCACAATTCAGCGCCTCGACCAGCAGGCGGCGCAGGCGATAGCGGCTTTCCAGATCCGTGTTGACGATCTCGAACCCGACTTCATTCACCCGGGCGCGGCGCAGCAGCACATGGGCCCGGATTTTGGAGCGCATGCCAACATGGATTTCCAGATCGGCTTCGCTGCCGATGCGAAGTCCGTCTTCCTTGGTCCCCATTCCGCCGCCAAGGCTCAACTCGCGTATCAGAATTTTCGATTTTCCCCAGGAACTGCCGATGGTGCCGGTTACGGTTTTGGCCAGCACCAGCCGCTCGTACCGGCGCTGCCGGACCCAGGGACATGCAGGAGCCATATCCAGCGGCGCAATCGCCAACTCGCCGGGCTCCAGGCCGCTATCCGACATCACTTGAGAGCTATAGCGGGGATCGGTCTTGGCCAGAGCTTGCGCCGCAGCCACTCGTAACTCGCGGTGGTGCACATGGCCAAAGGTCTTTTTGCTTTCCAGAATCTCACGCAAGGTGGAAACGGCTTCAGGATCGCGCAAACGCCCAAGCGACTCGATGGCCTTCAACTGCACGTAAGGAGAGCGCGATGCGGCTTCTCCGGGGCGAGCCATGGCGATGAGCGGAGGAGCCGCGGTCAAATCGCCGCTCATGCCGATTTCGTCGACCGCCTCGGGCAGGATCAGGGGATCCAGAACCTCGGCGAGTTCCAGCAAGCTGCGCCCGCGATCGGCGGCGGCGCCGTAGGCAATCTGCCGCACGACGATGTCGTGATAAAAGCGGTTCCACTCGGGCATGCGCGCCGGCAGCAACTCTAACAGGGTTGCCACGTCGAAGCGGCTCATCAGCCCGACACAGGCTGAAGCCTGGCGAGGCTGGCCGGTGCGGAGGATTTCTCGCAATTGCTGCAGGATCGCTGACCCTACTTCGCGCACCAGTTCCATCATGCGATCGCATTCGTCACGGCGCATGCAGCGGAAGAAGCGATCGGCAAGATGCTCCGCGCCCGCTTGACTGGTGCGGCGCAGAACGGCAAGCAGATCGTCGGGAATCGGGTCCATCTGGAGCACTTCCTCGATGTATTCGGGCAAGCGATTTTCCACGCCAACGCGGGGCCGCAACTCGGCAATCAGCACAGGTCGCCGAACCGTGATCAGTTCCATCCCGGCACAAACTTCATTGACGGCGGCATAATTTCTGGCGGCGCTGGCTTCCTGACTCAGACGCACAAAAGCGGCGCTCAGCAGGCTCTGCAGTTCAGGATCTTTCTCGACAATCAGCTGTTCGCTCAGCTTGTGAACTGCCTGCCCCATCGGTTGGCCGCCAACTCGAGCATACAGATCGGCAACCTGGCTGATTCCGATGGCAGTCTTGCGGCGCGAGTCGGCTTCCTTCGCGGCGAGGCAGCTCGAGTAATTGTTCAGGATTTCGCTGGCAGTAGTTTTGTCTTCGCGCTCCAGCAGTACTTCCACGAACTGCCGCAAATTGCGCGCCGGCACGCAGGGCGCCTCGTGCGACATCAGCACGCTTTTCTTACCGGCTTCCGGCACTTCAGCCCAGAACATGCGATCAAGAATGTCGGCATGCGACTCCACCAGGATGCCGGCCTTGTTCATCTTTTCTTCCTGGATGCGCAGAATCTGACGAAGCGAGTCCATCTGTCGGCTCATGTGCTCCATCATCTGGTGCACGGCGTTTACCTTGACCTCGCCTTTCTGGTAACGCTCGAGAGCGAAGCGAATCGCCATGTGCTCAGCCGCTTTCATCAGCAAGGGCTGATCATCGTCATCCGGAGAACTGGCCTGCGCTGCCAGGCTGCCCAGTAACTGGGCGAGATTCAGCCGGGTATTTGGGTCGACCTCGGTCAACTCCTTGTGCAAGTCCTCTTCTTTCAGCGAGGGATCCTGTTGTGCCTGCCCGAATCGCGTCAGCAGCCGGATGGCCTGAATGACCTCAGCTTCCTGCAGGGGAACCACCGACGCCCCCCACCCCACCGCTGCCAAAGCCGCTCCCGCAGCTGCGCCGGAGGATCCGCCTGTACCTGAAGTAACGCCGCTCCCCCCAGCACCCGAAGGCGTACCCGCTTTCCCCAGTCGAATATTGGGCACGCTTCCCAGCGGAACCATCGTCCCGCCCTTTGCCGATTCCGTGTCCCCGGTGTGCGCGCCTTCGGCGGCCGCGATTAATTGCAACAGCTTCTGCGGGTCATTGAGCCAGGCTTTGAATTCGGGGCCGAGTGTCTGAGCCGCGATCTGGGCGGCGATGCTGACGTCGCCGGTCAAGGGGTCGGCGGCGACGAACTTCACTTCATTGATCTTGATCGTACTTCCCGGACGACCGACGCCCAATGCGTCTTTGATTTGCTTGGCAACGTCTTGCGCTTTGGAGCCGGCGATAGTGAACGCACGCACCAGCCGCACGAAATCCTCTTTGGTGACGTTTTTGGAGAAATGCAGGCTGGCGAGTCCGGCTGCCGTCAGCAGTGTCGCGAAACTTTTTTCGGCCTGGCCTGAATCCAGAGGGATTCCGTCGAGCAGCAACCTGTTTTCTGATACTCCCAGCAGGAATCCAGCATCCCCGTTCGCGGGCAGCGCGGTTTGCAACTCGTTCCACGTGGTCTCAAATTGTCCCTCGGTACGCTTGTGATCAAATCCATACATGCGCGCGTACTTGATGAGGATGTTGAGGCTGTGAACGAAGGCTTGCGCCGAAGCCGCACGTGCTCCCTGCGATGTACTGGTGCCAGAGATAACCGCCCCCTAACCTGCCGGTTTGTACAAGTCAGGTTAAGACGAAACGGTAAGGCCTTACACGTTACGGAGGTAATGGTCCAGTCGTTCCGTCAGCAAACAATGCGCCCATGCCGGCGAAGGAAGACCCGCGTCTTCCGAAATGAAGCGGTCAACGATTCCCGGCAAGAGGGCATCCTATCTAAGCCACTGCATCGCTGCATGACGACTGCTCTCACCATCCTCGGAATTGTGCTGATCCTGGCGGCCGTGCGGGACATCTTTCACACACTCTTCAACCCGTCTAAGCAGGGCGACGTTAGCGAGTGGATTGCGCGCGGCATCTGGCGAGGCATTAAACGGACGATGCCACGAGGCCTCATTTATGCCGGCCCGATTGCGTTCGTGACGGTTGTACTGTACTGGACGGTCTCGATGATCGTCGGCTTCGGGCTGATCTACTTCCCGCGGATTTCCCAGTCCTTCGCCTTCACTGCCGGGCTCGACCCTACGCAATACAAAACGCTGTTAGGCTCATTGGACGCGTCCATCGGAAGCCTCATCACGTTGTCTACGGGAATTTATTCGAAGGAACCGTGGATCCAGCTGGTGATGGGCACTGAGTCGATTTTCGGATTCGGCCTTCTCACCGCCAGTGTGTCTTGGATACTTTCAATCTACCCGGTTCTGGAACACCGCAAGTCGCTGGCGCATGAGGCGAGCTTGATGCATTTTGCCGAGATGCAGGGAATCCGGCGGCTACGCGATGTTGGTGAGTCTGATCTGCACGACATTCTGCTGGGATTCGCAAGCCAGATGACGACCAGCCGGAACGAGTTGATTCAGTTTCCGATTACGTATTATTTCCACGAAAACGAAGGGGAAACATCGCTGGCGGCAATTCTGCCGTATCTGGCGGATATCGCGGCGCAAAATGTGCATGGCGAAGGAGCCGTGGCATTGGCAGCCACGGCTCTGGGCGGAGCCATCGATGATTACCTGAAATTTGTTGCTCGCTTCTTTCTCGACCGGCCCTTCAGTAACCGCTATGAAATGCTCGGGGCGTTCGCCGCCGATCACCTCCGGGATGCGGTGCGCTCGCCAGTAGTGATCCCAAGAGCGGCCTAGGCAAGCGGCGGCTCAGAGCGGCGAATCCGATCGCAGGTCCACTCTCCGGTTCAGGATGCTGGAACAGATCTTTCGGACATAGCAATCCTCGTGAATGGCCCGTCCGTTCTCATCCGTCTTGCATCGCTCCAGAGACACGGGGCTGCTGGCAAATGGGACAGGTTGCCTGCTTTTCTGCGGGGTAAAAGCACAGTCTATGCATGGCACACATAGCAGCTCCAGGCGGAACACGCTCACAGTGTCCACCATCACGCTCCTTTATATTATATCGTAGAGCGATACATTATGGTAGTCTGAGAATGCATCCGCGCGCGCGCGGTGCGCATCTGTTTTATTAGAGGGCCAAGGAGAACAAGGGATGTTGGGGATGAAGCTGGTGCGTTTGATCGAGAAGCACTCGGGCGAGCTTTCGCGAGAGCTGATGGAGCAGGTTTTGAACTCGGAACATGCTTCCGACTTTCAGAAGATCCCGCCGGAGGATCTCCGTCTCGCGGCGACGGATCTATATCGCAATCTGGGAGAATGGCTGCTGCAGAAACGGGAAGGCGATATCGCGAGTCGTTTCCAGGCCGTAGCCACGAGACGGGTGGAAGAAGGGATCCGTCCGCATCACATGGTCTGGGCGCTGATGTTGACCCGCGATTGCCTTTGGCGCTTTCTGCGTAAAGAGGCCTTTCTGGATAGCATTGTGGAACTGCACGCCGAACTGGAACTGCAGCAACTGCTAAATCAGTTCTTTGATCGCGCAATCTACCACGCCATCCAGGGATACGAGCAGGCCGAGGAACAGCGGAAACGGAGAAGCGATTGGACCAAGGCGCAGGAGTTGGCGGTATCGATCGGACTCATGTCCGCACCTCGGGAGACGTAACGAAGCTGGGATAAGAATTCCGCGCCGGCCGACCCGAAAGATAACGTGGCGCTAAACGCCGGGCGGGCCTGGTTCATGCCTTAAAAGCTTACAGCAACCGCACTTTCGCTTCTGCTGTCTTCAAGCGAGGAGGGTACTGTTGCGCTTTCGCAGTCCCTACCGTGCCACTTTTTTCTGTAACCCGCGCATTGCAAAAGCCGTTAGAATGAAAGCTCCGGCTCTGATTCCCCTCAGATTGGCAGTGCGGCATCTAAGGACAAGGCGGCAATTCCGAGTTGCGATCCCTCACAACCAGCGTGATTACGTTGCTGCTCTCGCTGGCAGCGGCCTCGGCCCAAGGCGCCGATGTAAAGGCGATCGCCAGCGCCGTTGATGCTCATTACAACCACTTACGCACGCTGCAGGCTGAGTTTACTGAGCTGTATCGCGGATCGGGAATGGAGCGCACAGAGTCCGGCACCTTGTGGCTTAAAAAACCTGGCAAGATGCGCTGGGAGTATCGTTCTCCGAAAGAGAAGCTGTTTGTAAGCGACGGCAAAACTGCGTGGTTTTACGTTCCGGAGGACCGACAGGCGCGCAAGTCCTCCGCCAAGAAGCTGGAGGATCTGCGCTCCCCTCTGGCTTTCTTGCTAGGGAAGACCAAACTGGAGAAAGAGTTACGCGGATTATCTCTAGCTCCGGATATAGAACCGCTCGGAAGCGGCGACGTAGTTTTGAGGGGTGTTCCGAAGGGACTCGAAGATCAGATTAGCGAGATTGTGTTGGAAGTGACGCCCGACAACCGGATTGCGCGGCTGATCATGCAGGAAGTGGACGGAGCCTCCACCGAATATCGTTTTTCGGATCAGCAAGAGGACGTGAACATCCAGGACGCAAGGTTCGGGTTCAAGCCTCCGGCAGAAACTGAGATCATGGAAAATGAGGTTGAGCAGTGAACCCGAGTGCCCTCCGGGATGTTACTTGCGTGTTAAATGCGAGGGCTCTGGGCCGGGTCGTGGTCTTAGAATAGCAAGTAGGAATGTTAGACTGGGCGGTAGGTCGCAGAACTATCAAGAGATAACCAGGAATGGCTGAATTTGTCGTCAAAGTCGCGGACGATCGCGGGCGGGTACACCAGCAGATTGAGCAGGGGTACTCGGAGACGGAAGTACGCGACCGGTTTTCGCAGCAGGGATACCTCGTCTACTGGGTAAAGCCACAAGGGATGCTGGCTGGCGGAGTGTCCATGCGGCGCCGGAGGAAGCTGAAACAGGCAACCTTCCTCGTGTTCAATCAACAGTTTCTGACCCTGATCCGCGCGGGGTTGCCGATTCTGAACTCCCTGGAACTCCTGATCAAGCGGCAGAAAGATGCAACGCTCAAGCAAGTTCTGGAGAATGTCCGCGACCGTGTGAAGGGCGGAGAGTTACTGTCGGACGCTTTCGCAGCCCAAGGCATAGTCCCGAAGATCTATACCACTACTTTAATGGCGGGCGAAAAGAGCGGAAACATGGATGAGGTGCTGACCCGGTACATCAACTTTCAGCGCCTGGCCATGACCTTCCGCAAAAAGCTCTTTGTGTCGCTAATTTACCCTACGCTGTTGGTGACCGTGGTCATGATCATGGTCACGTTCCTGTTCACCTATGTGGTGCCGAAGTTTGCCGACCTGTTCAACAGTTTGGACGCCAAACTGCCCGCCATTACGGTATTCATGTTGGGCGTGGGCGTGAACGCACAAAAATACGCCCCCTTTGTACTGGTCGGATTGATTGTGCTGGGATTTGTGCTTTGGCGCTGGAAGGAAACCGATGGAGGAGCGGACCGCATTGACCGGGCGATCTTAAGCTTGCCGCTTCTGGGGGAGATCCGGCTGAAGCACCAGGTGGCAAGCTTCTCGCGCATGCTTGCGACATTGCTGCAAGGCGGGTTGCCGCTGGTTCCGGCGATGGAAACCGCCGGTACCTCGATGACCAGCCGGCGCATCTTAAAGGGAATCATGCGAGCTGGAACCCGCGTGCGGGAAGGACAGGGTTTAGCTCCAAGCCTGGAAGAGCAGGAGATTTTTCCGGGACTTGCGGTGGAAATGATCGAGGTCGGCGAGTCCACGGGGGCGCTTCCGCAGATGTTGAACTCGGTCGCAGAATTTTATGAGGAAGACGTACAAACGGCGCTGGGAGCGACTATGGCGCTGATCGAGCCGATCATCCTGATGGTGATGGCAATTTTTGTAGGCGGAGTGTTGATTTCGCTGTATTTGCCGATCTTCACCTTGGGAGTGCACTAGCAGCGGGCTAAGAACGCTTCGCCCTAAGATGCGGGCCGGAAGCAAGTAGTGAGGTAACAATGGCGACAGCGGATAAGAAATCATTGTTTGTGGGTGGCGGGAATGGCGGGCCAATTAGCCCGACCGGGAATCCTGTCACCGATCTCGAGCGCGCCCAGGACGTGGCGCGACGGTACCGCTGTGAGTTCATCGACCTCACCGACTTCGAACTGCATCACGAGCTCTTCAAGAAGATTCCCGTCGAGCTGATGTTCCGCTACAACTTCGTACCTTTGGAAGAGACCGGGGACGGGCGGCTGGCGATTGCCATCGCCGATCCCAGCCAGCTGATGATGATCGATGAGATCAGCTTGCTGCTCAAGCAGCGCATCGTCACCAAGGTTTCGACCCTCAAGCAGATCTCCGACATCCTCAAGAAGACCGAGCAGTCGCAGCGTGTACTGGAAGAGGCCAGCGAAGGCTTCCAGATCATTCGCGAAGACGAGAATACCGGTGCCGAAGAAACGCTGAGCATCGACAAGCTCACGGCGACGGGCGACACCAGCCCGATTATCCGCCTGGTGGATACCACCATTTTTACTGCACTGCAGCGTCGCGCTTCCGACATCCACATTGAGACTCGCGATGATTCCGTGGTCATCAAGTTCCGCATTGACGGCGTGCTGACCCAGGCCATGCCCCCCATCGGCAAAGAACATCACTCCACGGTGATCTCGCGTATCAAGGTCATGAGCGAGCTCGACATTTCCGAGCGTCGTGTCCCCCAGGACGGGCGCTTCCGGGTGAAGTACAACGGGCGAGCCATCGACTTCCGCGTGTCGATCATGCCGTCGATTCACGGCGAAGACGCCGTGCTGCGCGTACTCGACAAAGAGTCGATGAGCGAGAAATTCCGCACCCTCACTTTGGATGTGGTGGGCTTCGACGAGGAAGATCTGCGGAAGTTCCGGCGTTACATCAAAGAACCTTACGGCATGGTGCTGGTTACGGGGCCTACTGGAAGCGGCAAGACTACGACTTTGTACGCCGCGGTCAATGAGATCAAGACGGACGAAGACAAAATCATCACCATCGAGGATCCGGTCGAGTACCAGTTGCGCGGCATCACGCAGATTCCGGTGAACGAAAAAAAGGGACTGACCTTCGCCCGCGGCTTGCGTTCGATTTTGCGGCACGACCCGGACAAGATCATGGTTGGCGAAATCCGTGACACTGAAACTGCACAGATTGCCATTCAGTCCGCACTGACCGGCCACCTGGTATTCACCACCGTTCACGCCAACAACGTGGTGGACGTGATCGGACGCTTTCTGAATATGGGCGTGGAGCCCTACAACTTTGTCTCCGCCCTGAACTGCATTCTGGCACAGCGACTGGTCCGCTTGATTTGCGATTCGTGCCGCACCGAAGTGCATTATCCGCCTGAGGTGCTGGAGGCCAGCGGACTCGACCCGGTGCAATGGGGCAGGGTGCCGTTGTACGAAGGTCCGGGATGTATTGAATGTGCCGGCACGGGATTCCGCGGGCGAACGGCGATTCACGAACTGCTGGACTTGAGCGATCGGGTGCGCGAGATGATTCTCGCCAAAAAGCCCACCTCAGAGATTCGCCGGGCTGCGCGCGAGGAAGGCATGCGCTTCCTGCGCGAGTCGGCGTTGGACAAGGTTCGGCTGGGCATGACCACGCTCAAAGAGATCAACAAGGTAACCTTTATTGAGGCAATGCGGTAAGGGCAGGGTTTCACGCTTCACTGGCCCGTCTTTGTGTCAGGAGCCTGGCGGCTTAGAAGTGTGAAGATGGTCCCTGAAGTTCCCTTTCGGCTATTGCATTTATTGTCCGGAAAGCTTCTGATTTGTAGAGATGTGTTCCAGCGGTGCACTCGAGAATGAGTTCAACCAATACAGCGAAACCGAAACTGGCCTGTGAGATCGCGGCGGACCGCGTGCTTGCCGGCCGTGTAATGGAGCACGGCGGCGGACTGGAAGCCTCTGCCGCGCGGGAACTCGCGCCGGGCAGCGTGGTTCCCGACTTGGTGGAAACGAATCTCAGACAACGCGCGGCGGTGCGAGACGGCATCGCGAGTGCGCTGGGCGGAGTTGCCGGGCGCTCCAAGGATGTGATCGCAATCGTTCCCGACGCGGCGGTGCGCATCATGCTCGTGGATTTTGAAACGCTTCCTTCCGATCAGGAAGAGGCGCTCGGGGTGGTGCGCTTTCGCCTGAAGAAGTCTCTGCCATTTGATGTGGACAAGGCAAAAGTCTCCTACCACGCTCAAAAGGTTCGCGACGAGATCAAAGTTGTAGCCGCGGTTGCTTTGGGCACCGTCATTGACGACTACGAGGCGGCATTCAAGGAAGCCGGCTTCAACCCCGGCGTCGTGCTGCCTTCGACCTTGGCTGCGCTCGGTGCAGCGGAGGGGAAAAAACCTACGCTGGTCATCAAAGTAGACGCGCATACGACCAGCCTGGCCATCTTGAATGAAGATCAATTGCAGTTATTCCGGACACTGGAGAATTCGCGCGGAGTCACCATCAGCGGCGAGCAATTGGCGGAAGAGGTGTATCCGTCGATTGTCTTCTTCCAGGACACCTACCAGTTGAACATCGAACAGATTTATGTGTCCGGACTGCCGGAGTCCGGAGGCGCTGCCCCGGCCTTGAAAGCGGCCACTGGAACTGAAGTCGCGGACCTGATTTCCTCTGGGCAACTGGGAAACAGCGCTGGTGATCCAGTGCCCCGGTGGCGGATGGCTGGAGTGGTAGGAGCGCTGTTGGCATAGCAACCCGTTTTACAGCGTTGACCGCCCAAGCGGCAGTCGATGCGTGAAGTGCATGAGGTTTTGAAGTACATATGCGATTGGATATCAATCTCGCGAGTCAGCCGTACGAGGACGCGCGCCAGTTCTGGATGCGCTGGGGTACGGCCGTGGGCGCGCTGGGTCTGCTGACTTTGATTCTGATGACCATGGTGATTACCGGATTTATCAACGCGCGCCGGGATCGCCAGGCCATCAGCGAAAAGCGCGCGTTGATCGCGCAACGGGATCAACTTCGTACCCAGGCACAACAGTTTCTGAATCGTCCCGAGAACCGCACCACGCGCGATGACTCTCAGTTCCTGAATCAACTCATCGAACGCAAAGCGTTTTCCTGGACCAAGGTCCTGGAGAGCCTGGAACGGGTGATGCCGCCGCGCGTGCATGTGGTCTCGATCAGCCCTGAGTTGGACGAAGACAATCAACTGGCGCTGAAGATGGTAGTGGCAGGAGACTCGAGAGATCGGGCCATCGAATTGGCGCGGCGCATGGAAGACTCGAAACGCTTCGCGCAGACCGCGATTTTACGAGCGGCTCACGCCGACTCCCAAACTGGAGATACGGAGCAGGTCGAAATCGCAGCCATCTATGTGCCCGAACTTCCGGCCGATAATTCCCGCACCACGGCGCCCGCGCCCGGCAACGCGCCGGCCCGGCCCGCCCGGAAAGGCAAAACTGCAGCTGGGAAGGGGGTACCGCGCTAGTGCCTGACCTGCGGCAAACCCGAAAGCATTTGACCGTCGCTCTAATAGCCATGGCGGGCCTGGATCTACTCGGGGCCGCACTGTATTTTTCGCCCCTGATAGGTTCCGCGGAGACTCGGCGCATGGACCTCAATCGCCTGCAAACGGAGCTGACGCTGAAGACCCGGCAAGTGGCGCCATTAAAAGATCTCCCCAACAAAGTTGTACTGGCGAACGAGCAGATCACTGACTTTTACAAGCGGCGCTTACCCGCCCAAAATTCGCAAATTGCGACTGAGCTTGGGAAACTGGCCGCGGCCAACGGCGTAAGAATTCAGCAAGAACACTACAAGGCAGAAGAGACCGCGCCCTCCCTGGCAGGACTGGAACCGTTGGAACTCGATGCCGACCTTGCCGGGACTTACACCTCGCTGGCGAAGTTCATCAACGCTCTCGAGCGTGATGAAATGTTCTTTATCATTAACAGTGTGACGCTGGGAAACGATCCTCAAGGACCGGTCAAGCTCACGTTGAAAATGGAAACGTATTTGAAGGTGGGATCGTAGTGCAACTCGGACTCGAAAACAAAAAGAAGGCGACGTGGGCCGCAGTGCTTGGCGCGGTGGCCGTGCTGACTTTTGCGTACGAAGTCATCCCCATGCTCACGACTCCGTCAATTCCAGAGTCCAGCGCGCAGGCTGCCGCTCCGGTAATCCCGGCGCTAAAAGCGCCGAAGCCTGGCGTGCGGGTTACCGCTCCCAAGGGCACCAAGAAAGCATCGAAGGTCGAGAGTCTCGACCCCACGCTGAAACTGGATCTGCTGGCCTCCAGCGAGAAGACCGAATATCAGGGAAATGGACGGAATATTTTCGTTTCCCAGGCAGAGGACGTGCAGATTCCGAAGCCGGTGGCTGCGGTCAGTCCCGATCAGATGGGTCCTCAGCAGTGGCATCCTCCGGCTCCGCCGCCGCCGCAACCCATTCCTCTCAAGTTTTACGGCTTTGCCAGTTCGCCGGGTGAACCGAAAAAAATATTCCTGAAGAATGGGGACGACGTCTTCGTGGCGGGTGAAGGTGAAATTGTCGACCGCCGTTACAAGGTTATCCGCATCACCAACACTACTGTAGAGATTCAGGACGTGGTGAGCAGCGGGCCACCGCAGACCATTCCGCTCACGCAGGGATGAAGGTATTTTGTAATTGAGCAATTCTGTAATTGGGTCATTGAAAAGCTCTCCGGCCAACGAACCACAAGATTTGTCTGATGAAACTCACTTCTAAAATCGCGCGCCGGCACGGTGAACGGGGTTACATCATGCTGACGCTGCTGCTCATGATTGCCCTGATGACCATCTTCGCGGCAGCGATCTTGCCCGAGATTACCTTCGAAATCAAGCGCGATCGCGAAGAGGAGATGATCCACCGCGGCGTACAGTATTCGCGGGCGATTCGGGCGTATTACAAGAAATTCGGACGCTATCCGGCGAAGATCGAGGATCTGGAGAACACCAACCAGCTTCGCTTTCTGCGCAAGCGCTACAAAGATCCCCTGACCAACAAAGACTTTCGCCTGCTGCATTTCGGTGAGGCCAAATTGTCGCTGAACGGGATGGGAATGATTGCGGGCGCAAGTCCGATCGGCAGCACCGGGCCATTGACCGGGGCACCGGGATTTTCGCAGGGTCCCGCTTCGGGCGGGAACAAAGCGTTCCCTTCAAATTCCGGCTTCGGCCAAACGCAGAACCAGCCCGCAAGCGGAGACGCCAGCCAGACTGGATCGGACGCCGGTGACTCCAACTCCCCAGGCACGGCGGCCGAAAACAGCAGCGGCTCTGGTGGCCTTGGCAATGTAACCTTCGGCGGCGCACCCATCGTAGGAGTCGCCAGCCTGAGTAAGGATCCAACGATCCGCATCTTCGATAAAAAGAAAAAATACAACGAGTGGCAGTTTGTCTACGATCCCACGATGGATCGCGGATTGCTCATTACGACTCCGTATCAACAACAGGTAGGATTCGGAGTTATGGGAACACCGAATTTGAACAATCAGATTAATGGCCCCAACGCGGGCGGCAACTCTGGATTCGGGTCGCCGAACGGGATGCAGAATACAAACCCTCCGGCGAATAGCGGATTGGGTAATCCAAATCAGCCGAGCGATACGCCGGTGCAACAATAGTTCCGCAGAGCGGCTTCTCCATCCGTAAAACAGAAACGGCCTCATCGTTGGATGAGGCCGCTTTTGACTTCTTCGGGCAAAGCCGCGTCTTGCACGCGAGGCGGCATCCCGGTGCTGTTACACGCTGAACGAGGAACCGCAGCCGCAGGTGCTCTTCACGTTGGGATTCTCGAATTTGAACCCGGCTCCCTCGAGGGTTTCGACGTAGTCCACAACGCAGCCATTGAGGTACATGACCGAGGTGGCGTCGACGTACACCTTGAGACCGTCCATATCAAAGGTCTTGTCCATCATGCCGGCGCCGTTCTCGAACTGCATCGAATAGGAGAAGCCGGAGCATCCGCCCCCCACGACGCCAATGCGCAGGCCTGAGGGAACGGGATTCTGCTGGCCCATAATTTCCTTCACCTTGGCGACAGCATTCGGGGTAAGGCTAACGGGTGCGGTTTTCTTGACTTCCGGGACGGTTGTGGTGGCCATTTGTATCTCCTTGGCTTTAAAGCTGTTCGATTATATCAAATGTATATGACGACCCACACATTAGGGAAGTCCTATACCGGATTGGATGCCAACCCCCTGGCCTCCGTCGCACGGAAGAATGCCTGGTTCCGCATTCCGGAACTAAGGTATTTAATCACGGCGAACCCTTGCGAACAGGGCTATAATCTGTGCCGTTAGGGCCTTCCCCCGGGGACTGTGCGAGCTTTCTGCGCGACCGCCCGGCCCGGGAAACCACTGCTTGGGGTTGGCTCTGCTGAGGTGGCTTATGACACCAATTGAAATCGTCGGCGGCATCTTCGGACTTTTCGCCGCCGGTCTGATCGTGCTGCTCATCTACAAGAGCACTCTCACCATGCACGAGGATGATCAACTCTTTCTCGATGACGCAAATTCCCACATGCAAGAAGAACAAACCGAACTGCTGACCAAAGTCAGCCGGCTCACTCTGCCCATGCGAGTATTTAGCATCGGCTCTGGAGTGTTTCTTCTGGCATTTCTGGCGCTGTTGATTTACCAGAAGCTGAACGAAGTGCAGTAGCGCCGAACCGCCCACTTCGGACGGATGTAAATGCAGCCACGCGAGCCCGCCCATCGCGTGCTGCGCTGCTCTATTGCCAGTTCCAACGTCAGCGCAGGCACATGTTTCTCGCTGGGGTCCCCCTCGGCGGAACGTGAACGGGGCACAAGTCGCTCGCTCGAATTACGCGGAAGCGCAATTGAATACGCAACCGGGCAGCAATTCGGAGCTCTCACCATTGTTCATCTAACCGCGGCCGGAACCACAGTGAAATAAGGCGACGAGCTGGTGGAGTTCGACCGGCAATCCCGGATGAACGATTATGTCGACAAGCAGGCGGATTATAAAAAGCTGGTCGATCAGCTTGCCGAGGAGCAGGCAAAGCTCAGTGTTGCAGCCGGGAAGGAGGCTCTCGATTTGGCGCAGAAGACGCTGGCGGCCGAGCAGCGAAAGTACGAATTGGGATCGGGCACGATCTTCTTTGTCCTGGAAGCACAGACGGAACTCGCGTCCGCGCAACAGAGCCTCCTGCAGTCCCAGATGGCCCTTGCCCGCGTGGACCACGCGACCGGGGAGCTACTGGAGCCCTACCACGTGCAGATCGCCGAGTTGACGGAGTAGCGGAGCCCGCGGGATTCTGGAATCTTCCGCGGCAAAGCATTAAACTAAGCATCCAGCCCGTGCGAAAGTGGCGGAATTGGCAGACGCACCAGACTTAGGATCTGGCGGGTAAAACCGTGGGGGTTCGAGTCCCCCCTTTCGCACCAAACCCTCAGCCGGGCATTTCCATTGCTCGATCCTGGGCTTCGCCGGACTCTCGAATTCACCTGTAGAGGTGAAACCAACTGCGC
>JAICJP010000358.1 GCA_025928375.1 Candidatus Sulfotelmatobacter sp. | reverse complement strand
ATGAATCATCATGAGCAAAGTTCGCGTGTCTTCCTTTTCCATTTCTATCGACGGCTTCGGGGCTGGGGCTCGGCAGGATTTGCAGAATCCTCTGGGCGTGCGTGGGCCTGAGATGTTTTCCTGGTTCTTTCAGACGGATGTCTGGAAGAAGATGCAAGGCGAGAGCGGCGGCGGGCAAGGCGTCGACAACCAGATGGCTGAGCGCGCGTTCGAGAATGTCGGCGCGTGGATTTTGGGGCGGAACATGTTTGGTCCGGTGCGGGGGCCATGGCCCGACGAGTCATGGAAGGGATGGTGGGGCGATGAACCTCCGTATCACGTTCCCGTCTTTGTCCTGACGCATCATGTGCGGAAGCCGCTCGCCATGCAGGGCGGGACTACGTTTCACTTCGTCACGGACGGGGCTGAGTCGGCGTTGAAGCGGGCCCGGGAAGCGGCCGCAGGCAAAGACGTGCGCATCGGCGGAGGCGTGTCGACAATCCGGCAGTATCTTCTTGCGGGGCAGATCGACGAGATGCATTTGGCGATGTCGCCGGTGTTGATGGGTGAAGGCGAGCATCTGTTTGCTGGGATCAATCTGCAGCAGCTTGGGTTTCGCGTGGCCCAGAGTGTTGCGGGAGAGAATGCGACCCACATCTTGATCGAGAAGCGGCAATAATTCACGCCGCGTTCGGGCGTACTGCGGGATGCCCCGCCCCTCTTACACTCGCTTCGCTCGCGGGGCGGACGAGGCGTCCGCCCCTACACGAGCAGTTTCAGGCTGCTGCTTGCAGGTGATAGGCTGGCACGAAGGTTTCGGCTACGAAGGTCTCATAGCTGGTGGGCGTGGTGTTCTCGCGGGTGCGGGGTTCCAGGGCAAGCATGTATCCGGAGTTCAGGGAGGCCGCCATCTCCAGAAGCAGCCTGGCGGCTTGATCGGACATTCCCATCTCGACCATGGCGCCGCGGGCCTGATCATCGCTTAGTTGGACGTACTTGAGATCGGGCGTGCCGATTGCTTTTCCAAGAACGGCGGCGACTTCGTTGTACGAGAGGTCGCGCTGCCCGAGCAGTTCGCGGGTTTGTTTGCCGGTAACGGTTGGGTGAAGCAGGGCATCGGCGGCGGCCGTTCCGATGTCGCGTGTAGCGATCATGGGAAGCTTCAGATCCGGACGCAGCGGTCCGACGCTGTAGCCCATCTTGCGAATCGCGTTCACCTGGGGAAGCGTGTTCTCCATGAAGTAGGCGGCGCGCAGGTGAAGCACATTCGCGCTGCTGATCTGGTTGAGCTTTTGTTCCAGATGATGGAGCCCCAGCACGGGACCGGTTCCACTGGGTTTGTCAGCTCCAATGCTGCTTAGGGCGACTACATTCTTCGTTCCCGCGGTTTGCACGGCGGCGGCGATAGCGTCGCTGACCCGATTGGAATAGCCCAGCGGATCATTGCTGGTGATATTGGGTGGAATCATTACGTAGGCGGAGTCAGCTTGATCGAAGGCTTTGGTGAGAGCCGCGGTGTCGCTGACGTCGGCAACAAAGATCTCCGCACCTTTGGCGGCGAGAGGTTTTAAGTGAGCGGCATTTCTGCCGATGACGCGAACTTTCTGCTCGCGTGCAAGAAGATTCTCGGCCACTGTATGTCCAGTGTTGCCGCTTGCTCCCATGATGACGTACATAGTTTTCTCCTTCCCCGAGTTGGATGCTCAAGGTGCGGATTGGACTCGGCTGATTCGACCACGTCAGGGTCGCCCACCACAGAAGGGACAGGGCGGCACGGAAGGATTTTCTCTTATATTTATTCTGAAGACTCCGTCGATGTTCTCGCGAAGAGCTCGCAATCTGCGCAACCTAAGGGTGGGAGCAGGCGCAACCACTTTGAGATTGCTCAGCTCAGAGACTTTTTCCTGGGCACGAACATATCTGCTTCGGTGAGTCCGCATTTATTTGCCATCTGGTAGCAGTAGTAGAGGTGGGCAGCGCCTTGGGGAGTGCGGGAGTCGGTGCCGAAGGTGAATTTCAGGCCGGCCCGCTTGGCCAGCGTGATGAAGCTCGCGTCGGGGACATGGGAGACTTCGTTGATTTCGATGGCGATGTGTTTCGAGCGGGCCAGGTCGATAATGCGCTGCATTCTCGGGTTGGTCCAGAGGTCGGCATATTGGCGGGCGATGGGGACTGGGAGGAAGGTGGGCCATCCGAAGATGTCGATAGGTTCGGTAGTCATCACCTGCTCGATGAATTGCATGTAACGGGACATGAAGGCTTGCTCGTCGTCGACCATGGTGTCGATTTGCCAGATCGCGAGGAAGGTGCCGTCAGGATTGGGAAGCGTGAGGGCGTCCATGAGGATGTAGTCGAGTTGATCCAGCAAAGGCTGGGAGAATGCTTTCGACCAGCCGGGATAGACCGGCTGCAGACCGATGTGCACGGGATATTTGCGGAGAGTGTCGAGATATTGCTTGAGGTCCGCATCGCTGTTGAGCTTGTAGCCGGGGCCGGGATGCTCGACGATGCCGATCTGGACTCCACGTTGTTTGGCCAGATCGACGGCTTGCTCCATGGAGAGATGCTCGCTGAGGTGGACGTGATAGTCCGTGACGGGGAAGGCCGGCTTGGCTGGGGGGCCGGAGGATTCGCGATTGCTGGGCGCTAGCGCGCGTGAGAGCTGCGGTGGGGCGGCGAAAGCGGCTCCGGCTGCGGCTGAGGTTTGCAGGAAAGTTCTGCGAGAGTAGGAATGGGACACGTTCGATCTCCATTGAGAGCAGTGAGAAACTCTGGAGCATATCGTTGCGGCAGCAGCATGGCAGTGATGGCGGTCACGATGTGTAACGGCTCGGTCTATTTCGGGCGAATGGAGCGGGAGGAGCGGATGCCAACCAGGAGGATTGCAGAGAGGACGGCGAGGGTTCCGATAGCGGTGATCGCAATGAAATCGATCACGACTTGCTCCATACCCAGGGCTTGCAGGATGGAACGGACCACTGCTGCGGTGATGATGGCGGGACTGGGTATGGACATTGCGGTCTTCTCTCGTTTGGAAGTTAAAATCCCCACCCTACGAAAGGCGCGTAGGGTGGGCACCTTTTCGGTCATTTCACTTACTGGGCTGGGGTTGCGGTGGGAGTGGATTCGGCCTGGACCTCCGGCTGAACGGGGTTGATCTTCACCGTGTGCAGGATCTGTTCCAGGCGGTTGAACACGCGGTCGCGGTCCACATGCTTTACCAGGCCTTCTTCGCTGGCGTCGGTGGTGACGTTTAGCGCGAACTCGTAGCAGGCTCCGTTCTGATACAGATGGAAGTACTTGGAGTCGCTCTGGCGCGTGCCTTCGCCGGAGACGGCTTCGGTGGCGCGGAGTTGCATGTCGCCGATGAGAAGCTGGTTGGCGGCAAGCGCCTTCGCAGTGGGTTCGGTGCTGGACGGGTTTGAGGAATCAAGCTTCGCACTCGAGTCCTGGGGCGCATCCTTCTTCACGTCATCGACCTTGGCGGAACCGGTGGTTGCAGTTTCGGGCTTCACTTCGGTGATGGGAGCTGGGTCAGACTTCGCAGTTGACTTCTGGGCCGGCACGGCAAACTGACCGCATTCGTCCGCGGTGAGACTCTTGTGCACGCTCACGTTGAAGAATGCGGACGAGAAGTCTGTGTTGCCGTAGTTCGTTTCTGGCAGTTCGACCGCCGCGAGAGCGACTCCGCCGGGCTGCACGAAGTTCATCGGAATCGGATTCGACAGGATGAACTGGGTGGCAGCGTCGCCGGTCTCGATGGCATAGCGCCGCGGATATTCGAAGGTCACGCCGTACGTTTTATCGGCATAGTTCACGGTCGCAGGTCGTTTACGGACCACAGGTTTCCTGGGCGCTGGCTTGTTCTCGGCGTGTGCGACGGGCATTGTCGGCATGGGCTGCGGTTGCGCCTCTGCTGCTGGAATCGGGTTGTTGATGGTTACGGGTTTCGGTTTGTCGCTGGAACATCCGACTGCGATGGAGCAGATGATCAGGACGGCAGCGAATACGAACGCGCTGGCGTTCTTGCCCCAGGTCAGAAAACTGGTCTCTCGAGTGTTGCTCAGGTTGATACGGGTCATGTTGGTTGCCTCCTGCCGGCTAGCGGCACCATGCGTAATGCAAGAGAGGGACCAAGGAAAGGTGATTGACTCTGAGGGGGTTACGAGGATGCGGAAGCTTGAGAGCGTGGCCCGCGAGACACGTTGTGGCGGGGGCAACACGCTGCCTGGTTACATCCTATGTTCCGGCAGGAAGTCATTATCCGGATCTATCTGGCACTGGTTTCGGTGATGGGCAGGGCGTCTGCGGAGTCAGCAGAGACCTCAGAATGGAGCGGGAGGGCGGCGCGGACGGCTGTGCCGGGACTTAGTGCCTCGATGTGGAACAGGCCTCCGAGCTTGAGGACGCGCTCGCGCATGCCGGTGATGCCCACGCCGTTCTGAGCCGCAGAGCTGTCGATTCGGCGCAGGCGGGCTTCTGGAATTCCCTTGCCGTTATCGCGCACTTCGATTTCGATGTGATCGCCCGTACGGGTGAGGCGAACGGTTGCCGCCGAGGCCTGGGAATGACGGTGAACGTTGGTGAGGCTCTCCTGCAGGATGCGGAAGAGGACAAGTTCTCGATCGCGCGAAGGGCGGTCCATGTTCTGGGGGATGTCGCAATCGATGTGAAGCCCGCTGCGCCGGGCAAATCCT
>JAICJP010000197.1 GCA_025928375.1 Candidatus Sulfotelmatobacter sp. | reverse complement strand
CGAGCCGGAACCAGGGCGCGTGCTGGTGGAAACCTATCTGGATTCGAATGGGATGGTGACAACATTTGCTGTCGACCCGGGGACGGCTCCGGCGGATTCGCGGGTCACGATATCGACGGAACTTCCGGTTCGGAGCGGAGTTTCGGGGTGGATCGACCGCAAAGTATCGACGCTCCTGTTGCGGCCGATTTATCGCAAGGAACTGGAGAACCTGGCGCGGGTTGCGACCGGGCCATTCGGGGCTTAGCTCTTAAAGGCGCGGCTGGAAGCCGCCCCCGTTCCAAAGACGAGCTTTGGGATCGAGCGCGAGGATGAAACCAACATCTTCATTATCGCACCAGCATCTTCATTGCCGATTTGGCGCCGTGGGAGCTTTCTTCAGCGCAGCGGCATCACGCCCGGGTTTCTCAGAAATTGCGAAGAGCGGCAATTGTCCAGGGGCTTTCTTAGGGATTGGCAGCCGCGTCAGCGCTGAAAAATCCGGGCGTTGTACGGCAACATCCTTCTTTTCCGAAGCCTCGTAGACGAACCACGCAATCATTGCCAGCATTCCGCACCAGCCCAAGCCACGCACCACGAGCGCAATTGTGGTGTCGTAATTCAAGAGCCCAAGATGAGAGAAGATGGCGTGAAAATCGTGTTCCACAAAATCGGGATCGCCGGTTGTGACCAGAGGGAGAATCTGGGCGCGCGCATCGGCCATATAGGTTGCGGTGTACAGCCAATTTTCGAAGAAGAAAAAACCGCAGAATACGAACGCCGTCAGCTGACGTTCCGTAAAGAAGTATGCGGCGAGGAGAAACGGGACCAGCCACTGCAGCAGCGTGCCTCCCCAAAGGCCGAGAGTTGGACCAAACCATCCGAACAGATTGTGTCCGCCCTCGTGAACGATGAGATTGGCGGTGTCGATGAATAAGAATCCGCCGTGGGCCGAGACGACATAGGCGAGGAATGCGAGATAAGACACGAGCCAAGCAATCAGCGACGGGCGCGAGACCGGCTTCCACGGTTCATCCAGCATGGATTGCAGGCAGTCGAACATTGTGTCCACCAGATTGTAAGGAGACGAATGCGGGCGGGTTAGATTACGAACGTGTCGGATTCGGAATCAGGGGTACGGAGCGCGGAATCCGATTCGTTGCGGGTGTCTCTACTCCAGCGAAAGCACGACCCAGTAGGCGCCGCTGGGATAGGTTTCGCTGCGGGCATAGCAGGTTCCCACTGAGAAGCTCCGTAAATTGCGGCTTGAAATTGCGTGGAAGGCCTGCTTGGGAAGCGTCTCAGGATGCACGCTGCTGTAGGTCAATACCGTGTAACGCTCGGCGAGACGGCGAACGCTGGAGGTGGAAAGTTTATCGCTTTGCGCCATGGAACATGCGGCTTCATCGGCGCCCTGCAGATCGCGGTGGGCGAGTTGACCGCGGTTGAACGAGCGGCGCTTGCGTTCGACGGCCAGAGCGACGCGCTCTTTCACGTCGTTGGAAGAGTAATTGGGAAGGGCATGACCGAAGTCCTGCACGATATAGAGGCGGTCTCCGTTGCGAACCACGCCCAACCCGACCACGTTGTAGGCCGGATTGAGCAGGTTGGCGCGATGCGGGGGCGAAAGCATCAGATGTTCGTGGCCGTGCAGCGCGTCATAATCAAGGGCGACGTTTTCGCCCTCCTGATCCAAAAGCAGACGACTGGCCGAGGCGAGGCGCTGAGGGAGGGCGGCTTCATCCCGAAATTGATGTGAGAGCTGTCGCGCTTGCAGCATGGTTTGAGCATGGGTGCGCGCGGCCCGGGATAATCCGGAATCCAGGTTCAGCGGAGGCACGCCTGCGGCGCGGCGCGATTGATTAGCCAAGGCCAGCAATTGCTGTTCGCTTTCGAATTCGCCGTCGTCGAAAGGAATGTCAGGGGACGCGGCAGCTACTGGCCTAACGCGGGCCGACTGCGCTTGCCCGGTGGCGGGAAACGCCATCAGGCCACTAGTGGCCAGCAAGGTGGCGGCGCCGAGGCTCAGCAATAACAGGAACAGGAGTCGTGCGGTTCTGCTCATCCGTTTTGTGCCTGCCCATCAGATCCTGGGAGGGATCGAATTCGGCCAGATGAACCTGCGGCGACTGAAGGCCGTTAAGGCTCAACCTTTGTTGCTGGTGGTACGCTAGGGGTTGGGAACGGTCGAGAGAAGTTACATCTGTCTATGGAACTAGGGATCAGTGGGGGCATTGGCCTGTTGTTTGGGATTGTGCTTGCCTGGTTGGCACTGCGTTCGCGGAGTGCGGCCCTGCAGGCCCGTTTGGCGTTCACAGAAAAGGAATTAGCAGCCGGAAAGGCAGAACAGGCGCGGCTTTTGGAGGAGTACCAGGAGCTTGTCGCGAGGCGCGCCCGGCTGGAAGCGGCGCTGGAAGCGGAACGAAAGGCCAGCAACGAAAAGATCGTACTGCTCACCGAGGCAGGGGAAAACCTGCAAAATGCCTTCAAGGCCCTCGCCGCCGACGCCTTAAAAAGCAACAACTCTTCCTTCCTGCAAATCGCGCAGGAAACTCTGAAGCGATTCCAAAGTGATGCCAAGGGTGATCTGGAGGCGCGGCAAAAAGCGGTTGCGGACCTGGTCGCGCCGGTGCGGGAATCGCTCTCGAAAGTCGATGCGCAGATTCAGCAAATGGAAGTGGCTCGGGGTTCGGCGTACGGAGATCTGAAGGCGCAAGTGCAATCCTTGATTACGACGCAAAAAGAGTTGCAATCGGAAACGGGGAATCTGGTGCGCGCTTTACGCACACCCAATGTCCGTGGACGTTGGGGAGAAATTCAGTTGCGCCGGGTGGTCGAGATTGCCGGCATGCTTTCTTACTGCGACTTCGCCGAGCAAGAAACCATCCAGAGCGAAGGTGGGAGGTTGCGTCCCGACCTGGTGGTGAAATTGCCGGGCGGGAAAAGAGTGGTGGTGGATGCCAAGACTCCTCTTCAAGCATTCCTTGAAGCTTTCGAGACCACGGACGAAGATACTCGCCGCACGTGCCTGGCAAACCATGCCCGGCAGGTTCGGGATCACATGAAGACGCTCAGCGGGAAAGGCTACTGGGAGCAGTTCGAAGCGACTCCGGAATTTGTGGTCATGTTTCTGCCGGGGGAGACGTTTTTCAGTGCGGCGCTGGAACAGGATCCGGGGCTGATCGAGCAGGGCGTGCTGCAGAGGGTAATCCCTGCTTCGCCAACGACTTTGATCGCTCTTCTAAAGGCTGTGGCTTACGGATGGAACCAGGAAAAGCTGGCGCGCAATGCGCACGAGATCAGCAGCCTGGGCAAGGAACTGCACGACCGCTTGCGGAAGCTGGCTGCGCATATCACTGCGGTCGGAACCAATCTGGACCGGGCTGTTGAAGCCTATAACCAGGCCGTCGGATCGCTGGAAAACCGGGTGCTGGTGTCGGCTCGGAAATTTGCGGAGCTGGGGGCGTCGGTGGCGGAGGATATCCCGGCGCTGGAGCCGATCGAGACTACGTCGCGGGCGCTGTCGTTTGAATGGGACGAGGAGCCTACGGAGATTCCCAGCGGGGATCGCAAGGCCGGATAAGCCACGCGCATAGATCCATCTGATCTTGGCTCCGCTGGAAAGCCGATGCGGCTGTCCTACATGGTCGCGGATCATATTAAATCCCACAGAAACACTTCTAAAAGACATAGCTGGCGTTTGGAAATGCATCTATAATTCTGGAAGTTATTTTCCTTGCGGTACTTACCCGTTTCAAATCGGGACACCACGTGGCAGCGAAGTTGCTCATTCATGATCGGTTAGAGGCCTCCACCACCTCTCCTGGGCCAGCCTTGGGGGGATCGGGGCCTGTTGTGAAGCCCATGAATCGAGAGAGCCAAGCTCGTTTTGTCGCGGTCCTTCTCTTTCTGCTGACCGTGGCTGCCGTGGTGTTTGCGGGCTTCAACTTCGAAAAGGAAAGAGATTTTGCGGCTCCCGATGACGGGGTCTGGTGGGTGGAACACGATGGCCGTTTGGTCGCGGACCGGGTAGATCCGAGCGGGCCGGGAGCGAGAGGCGGGATTAAAGAAGGCGACCAGCTGGTTGCGGTCAACGGCGAAGATGTAAAGAACACGCCGGGGCTGGTTCGACAGCTGTATCACAGCGGGGTGTGGTCCAAGGCGGTGTACTCGCTGCTACGGCAGTCGGTGACGCTGGATTCGAACGTGTATTTGATTCCGGCGGACCGCTCGCTGAACAATTACTTGCGCTTCATCGCGCTTATCTATCTGGGAATCGGCCTGTACGTCCTGCTGCGACGGTGGACGGCGACGGGTTCGACGCACTTCTATATTTTCTGCGTAGTTTCGTTTATCGCGTACTCGTTCCACTACACCGGAAAATTCAACGACTTTGACTGGATTATCTACTGGAGCAATATCGTTGCCTGGGTATTGCAGCCGGCGATGTTCCTGCATTTCGTGCTGACCTTTCCGGAGAAGCGGAAGTTCGTGCGCGAGCGTCCGTGGACGCTCTTGCTCGCCTATGTACCGGGTGCGGTGCTGATCGCGAGACACATCATCGCACTGAGGCTGGCGCAGGCCAGCGGACTGTTGCGCTGGGACATGGACCGTCAGGAAATGGCGTATGGCGCCGTCCTGTTCATCGCTGCCGCAACGGTGCTGTGGTACAGCTACGAGCGGGCCAGCACGACGATCTTGCGGCAACAATTGAAGTGGGTGACGCGAGGAACGATTCTCGCGGTGGTTCCCTTCACGTTGTTCTACGTACTGCCGTTCCTCAACGGTTCGCCGGGTATGAATTGGGCGGTGCTTTCGCTGGGGCTGCTGCCGCTCACGTTTGGCTACGCCATCTTCCGTTACCGGCTGATGGATGTGGACCTGATCTTCAAACGGGGCGTCGTCTACACGCTGGCCGCGGCCGCGGTGGTGGGCTTGTACTTTGGGCTGGTGGCCGGGGTGGCGGAACTAGTGCACATGCAGAAGCCGGGCACCGGACCGGTTGGATTGATTCTGGCGGTCGTAGTCACTGCGCTCCTGTTCGATCCGGTACGCAAATGGATTCAGGACCGGGTGGACCATCTGTTCTACCGGACGGTTTACGACTACCGGCGCACGCTGATTGAATTCGGGCGCGAACTCAGTTCGGAGACAGATCTGAATGCGCTGTTGTCTTCGGTAGTCGATCGTTTGTCGCGCACGCTGTCGGTCGATCGGATTGCGATCTTCTTGCGTGCCGAGGACGAGGGAGAAGCGTTTGTAGTCTCCAAAACGCTGGGCGTCAATGTCGGCGGAAAGCTTGACTTGAGTTTTCTGCTCGCGCCGCGACCCGAACCTGCGGGGCATATGTTCTTTGAGAACACGCACCAGGTCCCGCGGGAGAGCGCGGGAGCACAGGATGCGATCGCGCGCTTGGATCTGAATTATTACATTCCGTGCCGCGCTCAACAGAGAACGGGTGCCGTGCTTGGACTGGGAAAGACGGACAAGGGAGATTACCTTTCAAGCGAAGACATCGAGTTACTGGAGACGCTGGGAGGCTACATCGGAATCGCGATCCAGAATGGGCGGCTATACGCTTCCCTGCAGCAGAAGGTCGCCGAGTACGAGCGCCTGAAAGACTTCAACGAGAATATCGTCGAGTCGATCAACGTGGGCGTGATGGCGCTGGACATGGAAGATCGCATCGAGAGCTGGAACGCGCAGATGGAAGTGATGTATGCACTTCCGCGCTGGCAGGCTCTCACGCAGCCGGTGCGCAGCGTCTTTCCGGCGGAATTCGTCGAAGAGTTCTATCGCGTACGGCAGCACCCGGGCATCAACAACCTTTACAAGTTCCGGTTACAGACTCCTGCGGGGGAGACTCGAACCATCAATGTGGCCATCGCTCCGCTGGTGACGCGCAAGTTCCAAGTGATTGGACGACTGGTGATCATGGACGACATCACCGAGCGCGTAGAACTGGAGAGCCAGCTTTCGCAGGCCGACAAGCTATCGTCGATCGGGTTGCTGGCGGCAGGGGTGGCGCACGAAGTCAACACGCCTCTGGCGGTGATTTCCTCGTACACCCAGATGCTGGCGAAGCAACTGCAGGGCGATCCGCAGAAATCTGGATTACTGGAAAAGATAACCCGTCAAACTTTCCGGGCATCAGAAATAGTAAATAACCTGCTGAACTTCTCGCGCACCAGCGGCACAGAATTCGCCGACGTGGACATCAACAAGATCATCACCGACACGCTGGCACTGCTGGAGCACCAGTTCAAGACGGCGAAGGTCCAGGTGGCATCGGAGTTGACTCAGGGTATCTCGCCCATTCAGGGAAATGCGGGAAGGTTGCAGCAGGTCTTTCTGAATCTATTTTTGAACGCGAAAGATGCGATGACGGGCGGCGGCAAGCTGACGGTGGCGACCAGCAATGGAGATTCCGTGAGTGTGCGGGTATCCGACACCGGGTCGGGAATCGCGCCCGAACACATCCAGCGGATTTACGATCCGTTCTTCACGACGAAGACGGCGCCCAAAGAGGGCCAGAGCCGGGGCACGGGCCTCGGACTGTCGGTGACTTACGGCATTATTCAGGAACATGCGGGCAAGATTCGCGTGGAGAGTAATCCGGAATCCGGCACAACGTTCGCACTCGATTTCCCATTAAGCAGGAAGGCAGTCAATGTCTGAAGCAGCAGTCATCACGCGCGGCGCCATGAACGGCAATCCCTCGGCCGCGGGCTCGGTGCTCATCATCGATGACGAAGCCGAAATTCGGGAATCACTTCAGACCCTGCTGGAGATGGAAGGCTTTGAAGTAGAAACGGCCGAATCGGGCGAAGCTGGCCTGGTGCAGATGGCGGAGCGCACGTTCGATCTGGTGCTGCTCGATCTGGCACTCCCCGGCCGCGATGGGATGGAGATCCTCTCAGAGATCCATGCGCACGACTCGCGTCTGCCCGTCATCATGATCACTGCTTATGGCACCGTCGAGAATGCGGTGCGGGCAATGCAATCCGGAGCTGCCAACTTTGTCCAGAAGCCCTGGGACAATGAGAAGCTTCTGGCAGATGTGCGCTCGGCAGTGGGGCGTCGCAAAGCGGAAGAAGAAAACGTTCAGCTCAAGCGCGCACTCAAGCAGCGCTATAACTTCGAGAACATCGTGGGCAAGAGCGAGCCCATGCTGAAGATTTTCGATCTGGTGGGGCAGGTGGCGAACAGCCGCTCCACCGTTTTGTTGCAGGGCGAGAGCGGCACGGGTAAAGAAGTCATTGCCAAATCGATTCACCTGAACTCGGCGCGGCACGATAAGCCTTTTGTTCCGGTGAACACGGGCTCGATGCCGCACGATCTGCTGTAATCGACTCTGTTCGGGCACGTCAAGGGCGCATTCACCAGCGCCATTGCTTCTAAGAAGGGACTGTTCGAGGTGGCGGATAAAGGGACATTGTTCCTGGACGAAATCGCCACTATGGGACTGGAGACTCAGGCCAAGATTCTGCGCGTGCTGCAGGACCGGCGCTTCATGCATCTGGGCGGAATTCAGGAGATTCAGGTGGACGTCCGCATTATTGCGGCCACTAATATCGATTTAAGGCAGATGGTTCGCGAAGGAAAATTCCGGGAAGATTTGTTCTACCGCTTGAACGTAATCACAGTCGAACTGCCGCCGCTTCGGCAGCGAAAAGAAGACATTCCCTTGCTGGTGGAGTTCTTCCTGAAAAAATACGCCGAGGAAAACGGCCGGCCCACTCCGCGGGTTCTGCCCGAGGCTTTGCGGCCCCTGATGGCTTACTCCTGGCCCGGCAATGTTCGCGAACTGGAGAACGTGATTGAACGCGCGGTGGTGCTGTCGTCCGGTCCGGAAATCAGCATGGATCTGCTGCCGGAATCCATGATGGGACGGGGCTCTTCGTTTAGCCTGCACGACCCGGCCGCGGACGCTTCGCTATTCGAAATCGTCGAAGACGTCGAAAAACGGATCATCACCGACATGCTCGAGCGCTGCAACTGGAACCAGACCGAAGCCGCGGAACGCTTCCGCGT
>JAICJP010000137.1 GCA_025928375.1 Candidatus Sulfotelmatobacter sp. | reverse complement strand
ACTGGCAGACGCAGCGGACTCAAAATCCGCCGACCTTCGGGTCTTGGGGGTTCGACTCCCCCTCCCGGCACCACTTGCGTTGAGTCAAGTCTCCGTTGCCATGCCGCGCTGGTATCGATTGTTGCCAGCGTTGGATTTGAAGACGACCACTGGACGACCAGATTGTCCTCACTGGCCGCTCGATTCTGACAACTTGTGTCACCAGCTTTTGCGAATCTTTCGTCTATCACGCGCGCCAAGCGGCATTCCTTGCAAGCCTGGAAGGAAGTTGCTGCCTATGTCGGTCGCGGCGTTCGCACCGTTCAGCGCTGGGAGGAGGAACTTGGAATGCCGGTTCATCGTCCCGGAAATGGTGCGCGAACTACGGTCTTCGCTCTGGTTGCGCAAGTAGATGAATGGATGAAGTTGCAATAGACTCTATTCTGACGAGCCACCATCGGTCCCTCGCCTGCTGCCCATCGCCTTCAATGCTTCCAATTGCGCGGTCCTGGGGTCGTTGACCTCCGTGATTGCAAGCGAGCCCTCATAGTAATCGAGCAAGTTCCGCTTCAGATCGGCAGGTACTCCTAGCCGCGGCTTCGATGTGAGCCGTGCCAGCAGCTCTGTGTAAGTCTTATCGGCCAGTGCGTAGTCGCCCAACCTGACGCGTTCTCCGGTATCAAGATCGAGGTTGGCAAGTCGAGCCGGACTTTTCGCGCTTAGAAGGTTTTGTAGAATCGCGCGAAACTGGTCGACCGTGCGATTCACGCTGCTCAGGTACCACTCCTCGGTCTCGTGCGTGGGAATTTTGATCGCCAGGTCGGAGGCCGCGCCAATCTTGGGCACGATAAAGACCAGAATCGCTAGAAGATGAGCTTTGAATCCGGGCCCCTTGTAGGTGTGCCTCCATCGGCGCTCATAATTCGTATGGGCGACCCGTTCTGCAAAAATGCGGTATGCCTCGGTGTCTGGCGGCGGCAAGAACTGCTTCTTGTGAAGCACGACCTCGGCTTCGGCAAACGCTGGGATGAAGCTTCGAACCGACGTTCGATAGCTCTTCAGGTCCGGCCGCGCCCTTCCCAGCACTTCGGCAATATCGATTCCGTAGGTAGCAATGAAAACGTCGCGAAGGAATTTCCTTGGAACCCTGAACCCCACGCGCTCCATGTAAGCCGCCGGCGCGAATGCCCGGTCGCTGAGTTCCTTCACGTCAAAGGCGAATTCCGTCCGGATGTGCGAGTGCGGGCTCTCACCATAAGTCACGCTCTCTCCGTACTTGTCCCTCAATTTGGGGAAGCCCAGCGCGGTTGCCCGGTTCACGGCTTCGGAGTGTCCGATGGAGTCGCCTAGATAATGAGACAAGGCGCCGATCGCGAAGGCATACTCGTTGAGCGTGCGGGCGTCGCTCAACAGGCGCACTACGAAATCGCCACTGCGGACGTAATGGGTAAGCTCGCTGAAGAAGACTTTTCCAAACGGATAATAGCCCATGTCCTGCACGGCCGAGCCGCCATACGCAAAAGAGTGCGCAACGACCAGCTCAGCATCCGTGGATTTCGGAAACTTGGCCAGCAGCAGCGGCCGGATCGAATCGTTCCATGCCAGGTCGATCAGTTCTTCGTGGGTAAGAACGGAATACGCCGTGCTATCGGAAGCCAACAGAATTGCTGCCAGGAGCAGAACAAGCGGGTAGCAAACGCGCCATTTCATCCTGCACTTCGATGCGTGAATCGCGCCTCGCAGTTGCGCCCAGAAACAACCAGCACAAGGAAGCGGAATCCCCCCGAATGTACACTTCGGCGCATTCCTTTCTTCGCTTTCGCCTCGCTATAATTTACGGCAAGAGACGCAGCGAGAATTCCAGCTTCTGCTGGTTTGAGAAGCGCACGACGTCAGCGATCTCGTAGAAACGCAGCGCGGAACAAAATCCTTCATTCTACGTAACAACCATCTGGGAGACTGCAATGCAAAGCCGCATCACCGGCACCACCATGCCGGTCTTGGAATTTGTTCTTGAACCGAACGAGACCGTCATCTCGGAAGCCGGAGAACTCTCCTGGATGGGAGCCTCCATCCAAATGACAACGCACACGCAACTTCGCAGGTGGCGGAGGCCTGTTTGGCGTCTTGAAGCGCGTGGCCGGGGGCGGATCGATGTTCATGACCGAATACCGCGCCATCGGCGCGCCCGGCGAGTTGGCATTCGCCACTAAACTGCCCGGACACATTGTTCCCGTCGAGGTCTCGCCAGGTCACGAGTATATGATTCACCGCCACGGATTTCTGTGCGCGACATCGCAAATACAAATCGGAGTTGCGTTCCAGCAATCGCTGGGCGCGGGAATCTTTGGCGGAGCAGGCTTCCTGTTGCAGCGGCTAACTGGACAGGGAACTGCCTGGCTGGAACTCTCCGGCGAGCTGGTCGTTCGCGATCTGCAGCCCGGAGAAACTTTGCGGGTTCATCCCGGCCATGTCGGCGCCTTTCAATCCAGCATCTCTTTCCAGATCACGACGGTTCCCGGCATCAAGAACATGATCTTCGGAGGCGATGGAATCTTTCTCGCTTCGCTCACCGGGCCTGGGCGAATCTGGCTCCAGACTCTGCCCGTCTCCAAACTCGCGCATGCCATTGAGAAATACATTCCACGCGAAGCTCCTCGACAAGCCGTTGAAGGCGGGGCGGTGGGAGGCATTGTGGGTTCCATTCTCGACAACATTAGATAGTCACGATCGAGACCGTTACCTTTGTGTGGGAACCTGCTGCGCACTCGCGGGTTCCAGTACCAACTGCGCAGGCTTCCTCGGTTACACTAGTCTCGGCGAATCCCTTCATGGTTAATGGCAAACGCATCGCGGTCGTCATGCCCGCTTACAATGCGGGCAAGACGCTTGCAGCGACGGTGGCGGAAGTGCCCGAGCTGGTCGATATCCGCATTCTCGTGGACGACCACAGCCGCGATGACACTGTCGAAGTGGCGCGACGTTTAGGCCTGCTCGTCTTTCAACATGATCGCAATTATGGCTATGGACGCAACCAGCAGACCTGCTATCGCGAGGCTTTGGCGGCGGGCGCCGACGTCGTGATCATGTTGCATCCCGATTATCAGTACACGCCACTGCTCACTACCGCGATGGCCAGCATGGTCGCTTATGGCGTGTACGACGTGGTGCTGGCCTCGCGCATCATCGGCGGACGCGCGCTGCTCGGCGGTATGCCGCTGTACAAGTACGTCGCCAACCGCCTGTTGACTGCCTTCGAGAATTTATTTTTGGGCGTGAAATTATCCGAATATCACACCGGCTACCGCGCATTTAGCCGCAAGGTGTTGACGGATCTGCCTCTGCTCGAAGACTCGGACGATTTTGTCTTCGACAATCAAATGCTCGCTCAGTGCGTTCATTTCGGCTTTCATATCGGCGAAGTTTCCTGTCCCACGAAATACTTCGAGGAAGCGTCGTCCATTAATTTCCGGCGCAGTGTCAAGTACGGCTTCGGTGTGCTGGCCACCACTCTGCAATTCGCGCTGCAGAAATGGGGACTCATCCACTTGCCGCGCTTTAGTCCGAACGGACGCAAGCTCGAGTACGAGCGGGAGATTTACTACGCTTCACACGGCGAGACCGCGGGACCTGCATAGCATCGCCCTGTCCTGATGCCGCAATCTGCACAAAGTCAGCCCAGCGAACGATCGGGGAGCCGCGATCTTTCTCCCCGAAGCCTGCTCATTGTTGCAGGCCTCACGGTGACTGCCATTCTCGTGATGGGTTATCACCCCGGTCTTGAGGATGACTCATTTTACCTCGCAGCTATTAAGCATGATCTGAACCCGGCTCTGTTTCCCCACGACTCTGATTTTTTTCGGGTGCAGTTCCAGGCAACAATCTTCGACAAACTCATTGCGCTCTCGGTGTCGCTGCTGCATTTGCCGTTAGCGTGGGCGATCCTGCTCTGGCAATTTGCCGCCGTTTTTCTGCTGCTGATGGGCTCGTACAGGATTGCTCGCCGGTGCTTTACTCGTCCCGAGGCGCAGTGGGGTTCAGTCTCGCTCATTGCCGCATTGCTAAGCATGCCGCTGCCCGGCATCGCCATCCTGCTCGGAGATCAATATCTTCATCCCCGCACCCTCGCCACCGCACTTATCCTGGCTGCGATCGTCGCAGTGATCGACCGTAAGCCGTGGATATCGGGGATCCTTTTAGTTCTGGCCTTCTCGATCCATGCGATTGCGGCTTCTTTCGGAATTTCTTTTTGCCTATTGCTAGCCTGGAGCCTTCATCGGCCGGTGTTGGCTATGGGTTCGTCTGCTTTCCTGTTACTACCTCTGGGCTGGCTGTTTGAGCCAGCTTCGGAGGCCTGGCGGCAGGCCGCAGCCACCCGCGGCTTCTACTTTCTCGGTAGCTGGCATTGGTACGAATGGTTGGGCGTAGTTGCGCCATTGCTCCTGCTGCTCGCCTTTGGTGCGCTGCTGAGGCGCCGGGCCCTGCCCCCGGCAGGTTCCGTTCTGCGGCCGTTCATTCTGAGCACGGTTTACTTCGCAGTTTTTCAGATGTGCGCCGGCCTGCTCATCATGTTGCCGCCCGCTTTTGCCCGTCTGCGCCCTTTCGAGCCCATGCGCTACCTGCATCTGCTTTACCTGCTGTTTTTCCTCATCGCTGGCGGACTCTGTGGGGCATACCTGCTCGATCGGCGCTTTTACCGCTGGCTGCTGCTGTTCGTGCCGTTAGGTATGGGCATGTTCTATGCCCAGCGCCAGATGTACTCCGCATCGCCTCACCTCGAATTGCCGTTTGTCTCGCCAGCAACCCCGTGGCTGCGGGCGTTCGATTGGGTTCGTCAGAACACACCTGTGGATAGCTATTTCGCTCTCGACCCCCACTATGAAACTCTGCCTGGAGAGAACTACCACGGATTTCGCGCCTTGGCAGAGCGCAGCGCCCTCGCCGACTACGAGAAGGATGCCGGCATGGCTGCCCGCGTCCCCAGTCTGGCTCCGCGCTGGCTGCGAGAAGTCAGCGTGCTGAACGGCTGGCGCACCTTCCAGTCTTTGGATTTCCAGCGCCTGCGGAATCAGTTTGGCGTGAATTGGATTCTCCTGTCCCGCGCCGATCGCCAATTCTCAAACCCGGACAGCGCGGTTATGATCTGCCGATACGCAAATCAGGACGTGAAGGTGTGCCGCTTACTGTGACCCAGCCCGCAACCAGCCTTTCCACCAGGACTCGGCCCTACCTTTGGATGGCGTTGGTCGCGCTTCTCGTTCGCCTCGCCGTGGTCCCGTTCGTTTATCGCGATTGGATGGATCCCTTTGTGCTCCAGCACTGGGCCTTCGGTCTCATCGCCCGTTCCATCGCCTCTGGACACGGCTTCGGAAGCCCTTTTGCCGATACTGGCGCATCGGCACTGCTGCCCCCGGTGTACTGCTATCTAGTGGCCGGCATCTTCAAAGTTTTCGGGATCGAAACCAAAAGCTCGGTTCTCGCAGCCCTCTCCTTGAATAGTTTGTTTTCGGCTTTGACCTGCATCCCCGTCTATATGCTGGCGAAACAAGCTCTCGGTGAGCGGGTGGCAAAATGGGCAGGATGGGGTTGGACCTTTTCCCCGTACGGAATCTATTACGGCGCCGATTGGGCGTGGTCCACCTGCCTGGTCACCTTGGAACTTGCTTGCCTCTTCTTCTTCGCATGGAAACTGGAAAAATCCAGCCGGACCCGCCACTGGATTGGCTTTGGCCTGCTCGGAGGCTTCGCCGCTCTGACGGAGCCAGTCACTCTCTCGGTGGTGCCTTTGCTCGGCCTTTGGACCCTTTATCGCAGGCACCGTCAAAGGCTTCCATGGAAACTGCCCATGTTCGCCGCGGCTCTGGCAGCGATCGCGGTCATGAGTCCGTGGTTGATCCGGAACTACGAGCTCTTTCATCATTTCATACCCGTCCGCAGCGGGTTCGGCCTGGAACTCTACATCGGCAACAACGGATACTCCGAGCGTTGGGTCAACAGCAGCCTGCACCCGAACCACAGCGACGCAGAGTTGTCGGAATACGAGCGCGTAGGTGAGATGGCCTACATGGACCACAAACTCCGGCAGGCCAAAGACTACATTCGCAGCCATCCGGCCGGGTTTGCCTGGATGACCTTTCGCCGCATGGTTTACATGTGGACCGGCTACTGGAGTTTCGATCGCAATTACTTAAAAGACGAGCCGCTCGACCCGCCCAACATACTCGTGAATACCACGCTAACCGTTCTCGGACTGGTTGGTCTAGCCCGGCTCTACAAGCGCGATTCCGGCCTGGGAACCCGGTTCGCGATTGTTCTGTTCTTTTTCCCGCTCACGTACTACATAACTCATCCTGAAACGTATTACTTCCGGCCGGTCGACCCACTCATCGTGGTACTCGCCGCCGTCGCCGTTGTAGGATTCAGAGCACCGCAGCAGAAGCCGATTGCCGCGTCTCCGGGAGCCATTTAACATCTAATCATCCACATGCCCATCGCGACCTCTTCGTCGGTCACAGCTCCCAGACGCTTCACGATTGGGTTCAGCGAGATCCTTAACTTCGCCTACGACGCTTTCTGCAGCAACAAGCTGCAGTTCATGCTGACCTCGCTGGCGATGGCGGTCGGAACGGCGTCGGTAATTCTGGTGGTCACCATCGGACTGACGGGCAAGCAGTACATCTTGCGCCAGATCCAGTCCATCGGCGCCAACATGATTTACGCGGACTATCAGGGTGGCTCCCAGCGCATCGATTCCACCCCCGATCCCATGACGGTCGAAGATGTCGATGCGGTTCGACAGGGGGTACCCGCAGTCGTAGCGGCCTCACCGACGATCGCCCTGAATGACCGAATCAGCGTGGGCGGCGGCAGGCAGAGCGACATCCTCGTACTGGGCGTTTCAGCCGAATACAAGCGGGTGCGAAACCTCGTGCTCCTCGCCGGACGTTTCTTTGATCAGCAAGACGTCTCCGGCCGCAACAAGGTTGGGGTGATTACGGACAAATTGGCGAGCAAGCTGTTCGGCTCGGCTAACGCATCGATAGGTCAGATCATCAAGTTGAGCGGTGGGCTTCCCTTTACTGTCGTCGGCGTCTTCAAGGAGAGTGTGGACACCTTCGGACAGTCCGAGATCCAGGAAGACACCATGCTGATCCCGTACACCGTCAGCCGCTTCTTCACCCCGACCGGTGCCGTCTATCAGATCTACTTTTCGGCAGCGAGCCCCCAGGATGTCGGTCCCGCAACCGCAGCCATCAAGCAAGTTCTGCAATCGCGCCATCGTCCTGAATCGGTTTACAGCGTTCAGAACCTGACCCAGTTGCTCTCGGTCGCCGGACGAATCGCTGATGCGCTCACCCTGGTTTTGATGTTAGTCGCCCTGGTCACACTGCTGGTGAGTGGAATCGGGATCATGAACATCATGTTGGCCACGGTGAGTTCCCGTATCCGCGAGATCGGCATCCGCAAGGCCATTGGTGCCACCAACCGTGAAATTCGCTTTCAGTTCCTTGCCGAAGCGATACTCATCTCTCTCACAGGAGGAATCGCCGGCATCGTGACCGGTCTTGCCCTGCCTTACTCCCTGCGCTTCTTTACCGACTATCGGGTCCCCATCTCGGGCTTATCGGCGATCATCGCCATTCTGATCTCTTCCATCGTCGGGATCATCTTCGGAACGGTTCCCGCTTCCCGCGCCTCCCAGTTGGACCCGGTAGAAAGCCTGCGCTACGAATAACTCCGGCCGGAGCTCCGCCGGGACCGCTTTTTCTGACCCCTAGAAAACCACAAAGCCGGGCTGGTTGGCCCGGCTCTCTACTGTGGAACTTGGTTCGTTGACCCTGTTTTCGATCAGCGGACCGAGAATGTCTTTGTCACTGCTCCCATCCCTTTTCATAGAGACATAGCTAGCTATGTCTCTGCGGGACGGCTCACATCACCATCGCGAGATTCTCCAGTTCGTACTGCAAGACTGGAAGAGCGCAGCCGGCCATTTCGACACGGCCCGCAGCGTCCAATGCTGCCGTCTGAGAAACCCCATAGCCACGGCCCATCAGGAAAACTTGAAGCAACTCGGCAGCCTCATAAGAATCGATCATGCCACCCTGCAGCAGATCGTTCCTGAGCGCCGCCAGTTCCGTCATCGTGAATCTGTCTTTGTCGTTCGTCATGGCCGTCATCACCTCCGATTCCGACCCATTTACCCCATTAGACTCATCGGCAGTTGCTCTAGTTGCATGCAATTGAACTGCCGTCTTTACCCTAAAGTTTCAGGTCCTACCCTGAAACCCCGCTATTTGCTTTAACCCCTGAGTTGATCGAAAGTTGCGGGCTTCCACATGAGCGATCGGAGGCACCTCGGGATACCCTTAGTACCTCACGGTAATCTCGAAAATGACACAATGTGTCGTTTTGAATAGCTGAATCTCAACCAGCGGCAATTCGTCTCCGGCCTCGAACACTGTAGAAACGTAGCGTCCTACGTCTCGCTTTTGAATCCCTCTGTGTCCCCCGTGGTGATTCTTCCTTCACGGCCGAAGACACTGGGGAGCCCCTAAACCGGTTCGAGCATCCGCTCCTCAAACTGCGCCATCAAGCTGTCAAACTGCGTACTCTCCAGGCACACGGCATGCTGTCCGTACCGGGCCTCTTTCCCGGTGACGTGCCAATACGGCATCCAGCAGAACTGCTTCCCTTCGCTGTTCTGCAGGACCAACAGGAAGGGGTACAGCGTCACCTCTTGTTCCTCTTCTCCCAACCAGGATTCCAGCTTGTCAGGAAGGAAGGCCGACACCACCTTGAATTCGCCGTCCCCGCTCCCGAGCTGGAAATCAACGCTCACCCGCAGCTCCCGCGCGCCCCCGCAAGCAGGGCAATTCTCCGGAGGAATTCTCGAGAACTCGTACAGGGTGTCGAACAGCGTCTGATGGGTAGGATATTTCTTGTGACACTGATAGCAGTAGAAGCATTGGGTCGCCACGGCTGTACCGTCCTCTCCTGGAATCCGGGTGCCGCGGCTCGTTTGCGCCAGCTAAGGCTCGACCTTCGCCTCATCCACCAGCATGATCGGGATATCGTCCTTCACCGGATACACCCGATGGCATTGCACGCATTTCAGGCTTTCCGGGTTCTGACGATACTCCAGCGCCTGCTTACAGGCCGGGCAGACCAGAATTTCCAGCAAATCCTTGGGAATCATGCCCCGCATTGTACGACAGAAGCAGTGACCACGCGCACAGCGGCCCAAAGCCGAAATCACCTCGCGCCGGTGTAAGATTTTCAAAGCGGAACCCAATCATGCCTGCTCTCATTCTTGACGGAACCAAAATCGCCCAGCAAATTCGCAGCGAAGTTGCCGCAGAAGTCAAAGCGATGGCTGCCGCTGGAATACGTCCCGGGCTCGCTGTCGTGCTCGTGGGACACAATCCGGCCTCGGAAATCTACGTACGCGGCAAAGTCAAAGCCTGCGAAGAGGTCGGAATCTACAGCGAGAAGCTCACCCCTCCGGACTCAGCCTCCACTTCTGAACTGCTGGCTGTAATCGATGACCTCAACCGCCGTGACCAGATTGACGGCATTCTCGTCCAGCTGCCGCTGCCACGGCACGTCGATTCGAAGAAGGTCCTGCTGTCCGTCGATCCGGCCAAGGACGTTGACGGATTCCATCCCATGAACGTCGGATTCCTTTCCACCCAGCGGCCTGGCCTGGTGCCGTGTACCCCGGCAGGCGTTCTGGAAATTTTGCAGCGTAGCAACATCCCTATATCGGGACGGGAAGCGGTGGTTGTCGGACGCAGCGATATCGTAGGCAAGCCAGCCGCCATGCTACTGATCAATGCCAATGCCACCGTGACGGTCTGTCATTCCAAGACCCACGATCTGCCGGCAGTCTGCCGCCGTGCCGACATCCTGGTTGCCGCCATCGGCCGCGCAGGCATGATCACTCGCGACTTCGTGAAGCCCGGGGCCGCAGTCATTGATGTCGGCATGAACAGCGTCACCAATCCGGCCGAGTTTCAGCGTTTCTTTGCCGGCAACACCAAACGGGAAGAAACCTTCCGCAAAAGAGGTTCAACTCTAATCGGAGATGTTCATCCCGAAGTGGCCCAGGTTGCCGGTGCCCTCACGCCTGTCCCAGGCGGAGTCGGCCCCTTGACCATCGCCATGCTGATGTTCAACACCGTGAAAGCGGCCAAGATGCGCAGAGGAAGCCGGGTCCCGGAACTGTCCCGTGCATAAAATGGTGCATCCGTTCCTACGGGGTGAAGCCATGGGAGCCCCATGCTCAAAGTCGGCTTGACCGGGGGCATTGCCTCGGGAAAATCCGTGGTTGGAGAGATGTTCGTTGCCTTGGGCGCGCATCTGGTCCAGGCAGACCGCCTGGCCCACGAGCTCATGGACCCGGGAGAGCCGGTGTACAACCAGGTAGTCCGGCACTTCGGGCGCGAGATCCTGAATCCGGACGGAAGCATCAACCGCCCCAAATTGGCCGAGCTTGCCTTCGGAGCCCCCGACCTTCCCGAAGACCAGCGCGGCTCTCGCGTGGCTGAGCTCAACCGCATCGTGCACCCTGCTGTAATCCGCAGTCAGGAAGAGTGGATGCAGGCGGTTGGCGCTCAAGACCGAAATGCAGTCGCCATCGTGGAAGCCGCTCTCATCTTAGAAGCCGGAATGGGGAAGAGGTTCGATCGCCTGATCGTGGTCACCTGCGCCCCCGAGCAGCGGGCTGCACGCTTCGCTGCCCGTCAGAAGATGGATCTGGAGAGCGCGAACAAAGAAGTCCAGCGCCGCATGGCAGCCCAGTTCCCCGATGAAAAGAAGGTCAAAGCTGCCGATTACGTGATCGACAACTCCGGCTCCCTGGCAACAACTCACGAACAGGTGACCGAGATTTGGAAAAAGCTGCAGGCCGAAGCACGTTCCACCACTTCCTGAACGAAGCTCGCTGGGCTGGTCCCTCGCCACTCGCTCCACCATTTAGAATGAACCTGGGACCTTTCTACTCCCAGACATCGTACTTATATTCGTAGTCCTATCGGATGGTCGAACTATGAAACTGATCCGGCCGTTACTCCTGGCGATGGCCATTGCCGGTGCGTTCTTTT
>JAICJP010000140.1 GCA_025928375.1 Candidatus Sulfotelmatobacter sp. | reverse complement strand
TTCATAGTGCCAATTCCCGGATCGACTTCGCGGATGGCTCGAACCAGTGCCGGCAGGACGGATTGTTCGGACTGGGACGTCCGCACAACCAGGGAGAAATAAGTGTCCGTCCCCTGGTTGAAGGGATAGTACATTGCAGGCCAGGTCGCGGTATCCAGGGACCCGTCTTTGACGTCTTCCACTACGCCCACGATTTCCGCAATCGACTTTGCCGTCAGTTGGTTGTCGCCAATTTTCTTGCCAATGGGGTCTTCGCCGGGCAGATACATGCTGGCCAGTTTTTGATTGATGATGATCACAGGGGGTTTAGAGGCATCGTCAGCTTCGGTGAAATAACGGCCGCGCAGAAGCTTCGCATGCAGCGTGCTGAAGAATTGCGGGCTCACGCTGCGCTCGTTCACTTCATTGTGTTCTCCGTTGTAAGGATGCCCGACAACTCTGATCCAGTTGGTGTTTCCGTTCGCACCTACCGGCAACATGGTGGTGACCCCCACAGATTGAACTCCAGGTAAACTGCCGGTGCGTTGCAGAATCTGTCTCACGACCGGCACGATCTGTTCGTCCTTGGAATACTTCGCGTCTGACAGGTTTAGAGTCACGGTTGCGAGGTGGTCAGGTTGGAATCCGATATCGACATGCAAGAGCCGGTAGAAGCTCTTGCCGAGCAATCCCGCACCGAACAGAAGCACGACCGCAATCGCCAATTCCACCACCACGAGGTTGGCTCCAAACTTGCGCCACAACGTGCCTGCGTAGCTCCGCCCACCCTCGGTCAGGCCTTCGCGAACCTTTGAGAAAGACATCCGCGTAATAGGCGCAACTGAAAGCAGGGTTGCCGCCAGGAGCGCGACCGTGATTGCAAAGCCGAGCACATGCAGGTTAATGCCTAACCCGTTGAGATATGGCATGCCAGAGAGCATGTCTTTCGAAATGAGGCGTAGGAGAATTCGCATGGCGCCGCCGGCGGCCGCAAGGCCGAGAACCGTGCTCGCAAATACTAAGACGAATCCTTCGGTCACAAATTGGCGGACGAGTCTGGGCCGCGAAGCTCCTAATGCACCCCGTACGGCGATCTCGCGTTTGCGGCTCTCCGAACGGACCAGCAGCAGGCTGCAGACATTCGCGCCCGCGATGACTAGCAGCAGGCCGGCACCGCCGAACAGCAGCAGCAGAATCGGACGCACGTTGGCGACCACCACTTCCGACAAAGGTTCGACGAATGCCCCTTGACCACGATTCTCGACTGGATATTGAAGTTCAAGCTGCCGCGCTATGCCCTTCATTTCGGCGCGGGCGGAGTCAACCGAGACGCCTTCCTTCAAGCGCGCGACTCCGTACAGATTGTGGCAACTGCGCCGCTTCCCACACTGATCGTCGCCACGATACGGCGTCCAGAGTTCCGCGTCGCCAGCAGGAGCAAACTGAAAGTCCTGAGGCAACACGCCTACGATGGTGTACGCTACATCGCTCAGTGATGCCGTCTGTCCAATCACTTCCTTGCTTCCGCCGTATCTCTTCTGCCAAGTCGAGTAAGTCAAAATAGCGGTATTGGGCGCTGACGGCAGGTCCTCTTTTTCGAAGAAATCGCGGCCGAGCAGAGGTTTGATTCCTAACGTCCGAAAAAATCCCGCGCTCACGCGCATGGCAGGAACCGGCTCTGCTCCCGAAGCAGTGCGCAGCAGATACCCGCTCTGGTTGTAGACGTCCAGCGAATTGAACGAATGATTGAGCTTTTTCCAATCGACATAATCGAGGTACGAAAGGTTGGACCGGGGAAACATCGCAGCTGTTTCCGTGACATCAACCAACCGCGAGGACTCGGGATACGGCAACGGCTTCAGCAGGGCGGCGTCGACAAACGCAAAGATGGCCACGCTCGCGCATATGCCGAGACTTAGAACGAGAATGGCAGTCCCCGCGAATGCGGGACTTTGGCGCAGTTGGCGGAAGGTGTAGCGAATATCCTGGATGAGCGTTTCCATAAATGTCCTCACTCGTAGCGAAGCGCCTTCATGGGATCGATTCTTGCCGCCCGGTATGCGGGAATTACGCTGGCGAAAAAGGCTACGGCTCCGAGCAATGCCGCCACGGCGACGAAGGTGAGCGGATCGCTTGGCCTTACCTCATACACCAGTGACGACATCACTTTTCCCAAGGTCAGAGCCACCACCGCGCCGATCAGAACTCCCAGGAGCACGAGTTTCATTCCTTCGTAAACGATCATGCGCAGCACATCGCCCAGGCGCGCTCCCAGCGCCATGCGGATGCCGATTTCGTTCACCCGCCGTTTCACGCTGTAGGACAGCACGCTGTAGATTCCAACCGCTGCCAACAGAAGGGCGAGTCCCGCAAATGTCCCCAGAAGCAACGTGCTGAAGCGCTGTTGGGAGAGGGAACCGGCAACCACGTCCTGCATCGGCAGGATGTCGCGCACAGGGATTTCCGCATTCACCCGGTGTACGGCACTTTCGATTGCCGAGGCCATGCCGGCAGGATTGTTGCCGGTACGTACGACCAGCATCATGCCAAACGAATGCCACGCCCCAACCGCGGATGTCGATATCTGCGCGAGCGGCCAGTAGAGTGCAACTGCGGGCCGAGTCTGATCCAGGCCGTCAAGCTTCACGTCTCCGACGATTCCGACCACTTCCCGCGACTCGCTGGGAAAGAAGCTCAACGTCAGACGCTTTCCAACCGGGTCCTCACCCGGCCAGAACTGCTGCGCCATGGATTGACTGATGAGTACGACTCCGGGCCTCCCGGCCGCGTCATTTTCGCTGACGTCGCGTCCCCGCACGATGGGAATCCGCATCGCTTGCATGTATCCCGGACTGATCATCCGAACGTCGACCTCGGGCTGCTCCGACATTGCGACCACAGGCCTGCCGTCGATGGCGATGGGCTGATGCGAACCGCCTGACAGTGGAATATCGTCGACGACTCCAGCGGATTGAACCGCGGGCAATGCCCGTACCTGCTCCAGGACTTGGTCGAAAAACCTCACGTGTTGAGCGGATGTCTCGAACTGCTTCCCTGAGACTGCGATATTGGCTGTCAGAACGCCGCTGGCTTGGAATCCGGCGTTGACGGTGTGCAGCCGTTGAAAGCTGCGGATCATCAGTCCTGCCGCCACCAAGAGCACAAGGGAGAGCGCAACCTCGGCCACTACCAGGAAACTTCGCGTTCCATGAGCACCAGTGTCACTGTCCGTCCGCCCCAAGCCTTCTTTGAGCGTCTGGCTGACATTCTTTCTGGCGAGCCTCAGGCCGGGTAGCAGTCCGGACAAGATGCCGGTAAGGAAGGAAATCGCGGCGGTGAAGGCGAGCACATTCACATCCAGGCCGACCTGAACCGAGGCGGGCACCTTATCCGCCAGGAATGCCATGATCAAACGAATTCCCAGCGGCGCGAGTGCCAGGCCGAGGGCTCCCCCAACAAACGACAGGAAAACCGACTCGGTTAGAACCTGCCGCAGTACGCGACCTGAACTGGCGCCGAGCGCCGTACGGATCGCAATCTCTTTCTGGCGGCCGAACGCTCTCGCCAAGATCAGGTTCGCCACGTTCACGCAGGCGATCAGCAGCACGCACGCCACTGCCCCGAGCAGAACCAGCATGGCGGGACGAACATCGCTGACCAGGTCCTGATGAAGCGGGACAACCACGGCGCCCCATCCCTTGTCATCCGCGGGATAAAGTTGCGCGAGGCGGGAGGAAATGGTCTTCATCTCGGCTTGGGCCGCGTCCACGCCGACTCCAGGCTTCAGGCGTGCGATGACGACGTAGTGATGTTCTCCGCGGACGGTGCGCTCCGCATCGCTCCAGGCCATGGGCGTCCACATTTGCGCGTAGTCGGGATAGCGAAAGGATGGCGGCATCACGCCCGCAACCAGGTAATTACGCCCGTTGATCGTGATCTCGTGCCCCACAATGTCGCGATTGGAGCCGAGATGCTCCTGCCAGAATCGATAACTGAGCACCACGACATGTGAGCGTCCTGGGTCATCCTCGTCCGGCAGAAGCGTTCGGCCCAGAAAGGGCTGCACGCCCAAAATCTCGAAGAACTGGGGCGACACAGCGGAGGCGTCCACCTGCAGTGGCTTGGCCACGTTGGTCAGTGTGAATCCGCGGTAGCTGTAAATCGCCATCTGTTCGAAAACATGGTTTTCTCTTTCCCAGTCGATATAGTTGGCGGCCGAAACAGCAAAGCGGTCGATTCCCGGAAAGCTTTGTGCCGGTGGAACATGCCACACTCTAACCAGTCGCGCTGGATCTCTGAACCCAAGCGGCCTCAGCAGCACTGCATTCACTACGCTGAAGATGGCCGTATTCGCGCCAATGCCGAACCCCAACGTGAGCACAGCGATAAGTGCGAAGCCCGGACTTTTGATCATTTGACGCAGTGCGTAACGAACATCCTGAAATATTGTTTCCATAATTCCTCAATTTGCTACTCGTATCGCAATGCCGTTGCCGGGTCGACCTTACTGGCTCGTCGCGCGGGCACATAACAGGCGGTCAGCGCGACCAGCATGAAAAGCAGCGCGACGGTCAGGAAAGTTGCTGGATCCGTAGCGCTGATTCCATAAAGCACACTGGACATCAGCCGCGTGAGCGCTAACGCACCGGCGAGTCCCGCGGATATGCCGATCGCCGCGAGCTTTCCACCGCCTCCCAGAATCAAATGGAACACGTCGAGCGGCCTTGCGCCGAGGGCGATGCGCAAGCCAATTTCAGCGGACCGTTGCGCCACGACGTAGGAGATGACTCCGTAAACGCCAACGCTGGCCAGCAGCAGCGCCAACCCTGCAAATACCAATAGCAGGATCATCGAGAACTGCCGGCGGGCAAGAGACTGGGAGATCAAAGAATCCATCGTCTGCTCGCCGAAGATCACTTGCTCGCTGCTCATTTCGCGGCTGATGGCTCGCACTGCAGAGGAAAGCCCAGCGGCGGCATTGTCCGCACGAACTACGACTGCCGAGCCCGACGTCGTCATGGCCACGAAATCGTCCGGCATCTGGCCGCAGGGTATATAGAGCGCCGAGCGCAGTGACTGAGTGTCGTCGTTGTCGAGTCCCCACTGCTTCACATGCCCGACAATTCCGACGATCTCCGCTAATTGCGGAAAGCGGTTGATCTGGATGCGTTTTCCAACTGGATCTTGTTGAGGGAAGTATTTCTTGGCGAATACATCGTCAATAACGACGACCAGCGGCGAACTTTCGTTATCACGCGCGTTAAAGAATCGTCCCCGCTGCAGCGGAATCCCCATCGCCCGTAAGTAGCCGGGCTCGACGATGTAATCGATGGCCCAGTTCATGTCATTTTCGTTTGCGGGTTTCGGCTGCCCTTCCAACACAAACAACTGCTCGTCATCCCCGTCGAAAGGGACCGCACCCCAGGTCTGTGAGACCGCCTCAACACCGGGCAGGGAGGCCACTCGTGAATCGAACTCACGGAAAGCCGCCCGTATTGCCTCTGGCTTCGAATGCATCATTGATGGGGGAAGCGAAACCCCAAATGTAAGGACATTGTGAGGATTGAATCCTGGATCGACGCTCCACACCCGAATCAGGCTGCGTATCGATAATCCCGCCCCGATAAGCAACATGACCGCCAGTGCCATTTCCACCACGACGAACGCGCCTTGGGCACGGTGGCGCAGGCCGGTTGAGCCGCGGCCTTCCTTCAGGGCCTCGTTCAAATTGGGCCGGGAAATCTTCAAGGCCGGGATCAGCCCGAAAAAAAATCCGCCCAGTACAGAAACGGCGGCGGTGAAGAGCAGGACGTGCAGATCAAGACCGATATGCTCGGCGCGCGGCAAAGCTGCCGGCAAGATGCCGAGGGCGGCGCGTGTTCCCCAAATCGCCAGAACGAAGCCGACTGTGCCGCCCGCTAACGCCAGCAAAATACTCTCGGTCAACAATTGACGGACAACGCGCGCCCGCGTTGCTCCCAGCGCTGTCCGCACGGCAAGCTCTCGCGTACGCCCGGAAGAACGTGCCAGCAGCAGGTTGCCGACGTTCGCACACGCGATCAGCAGCACAAATCCGACCGCCGCCAGGAGAACAGTAAGGATCGGCCGAACCGAGCCGACCATTTGCTGTTTGAGCGGTACGATGCTGGCAGTGATCCCCTGATCGGTATCAGGAAAAGCTGCTGCCAGATTTTTGCTGACCGTTTCCATATCAGCGCGAGCTTGTTCGAGCGTTACTCCGGGCTTCAGGCGGCCGATGCCGTGAATCCCCAGTCCCGCCCCTCGTTTCAGGAGCAGCGGATTGCTCCACTGACCGATCGGTACATACACGTCACATTCGCGAAATCCCGGAACCGTCAAATGAAAGTTCGCGGGGATCACCCCGACGATCGTGTACGCCTTCGAGTCCAGCGTGATGCTCTTTCCGAAAACGTCCCGCGCGGCGCTGAACTTTCGTTGCCACAGTCCTGCGCCGATCAGGGCAATCGGACCCGCGCCGACTTCATCTTCGCCCGTAGAAAACGTGCGCCCGATAACAGGATTGACGCCTAATTGTGAAAAGAATTCGGAGGAGACAAACTCGCCCTTGACCTGCTCGGCTTCGCCGATTCCAGTGAGGCTAAAAGCATATCCGCGCCCGATCGCAATCGAGGAAAATGTGTGATTCTCCTTCTGCCAATCGCGGAAATTGGGATAAGAAATCGAGCCGCCTTCGAAATTCGGTTTGTTTTCGTGAAGCGTTACGAGTTGATCCGGTTTGAAAAAGGGGAGCGGGCTCAGCAGGACTCCGTTGACCACGCTGAATATCACGGTATTGGCGCCTATACCAAGGGCCAGAGTGAGGACCGCGACCACGGCAAACCCGCGGTTGCTGCGCATTTGCCGCAGGGTGTAGCGAATGTCTTGTAAAGCTGTATGCATCGTCAGTCCTTATTCGTAGTGCAACGCCACCATGGGATCGACTTTGGCCGCGCGCCGCGCCGGGATCCATGCGCTCAAAATTGCAAGTCCGAGCAGCAACATCGCTGCTAGACCCAGGGTTGCGGGATCATTCGGCCGTATGTCGAACAGAAGCGAGCGAATCCAGCGCGAGACTACTAGGGAACTCAAAATCCCGGCGCCAGTTCCCGCCGTAATCCAGACAAAGGTCTGCCACATCATGGCCGTAATGACCTGGCCGCGACTGGCGCCCAAAGCCATGCGAATTCCAATTTCTTGCGTGCGCTGGCTGACCAGCAGTGCCACTACCCCGTAGATCCCGATCGCGGTCAACAGAACACCCACAATGGCGAACAATGAAAGCAGAGCGGCGCTGAAACGAGGCCGCCCCGCCAATCGCGCTACCCTTTGCTCTAATGTGTTCACGTCTACAGGAACCGTCGGGTCCAGCGACGCGACTGAAGCGCGTAATTCCTGCGCCAATACCTGCGGCGCAAGCGCGCTTCGGACGAGAATGCTGATACGCTGCGAACCGTAGTTGAAGACGACATCGCTGTCCGTGTGACGCCGCACCATGTAGTACTCAGGCCCAACCTGACCCCCGAGTCCCTGATTCTGCGTGTTGCTGCTAATGCCCACTACAGCGAATGGCGCGCTCAGAACATCCCTGTCAGCGCTGAACTGAACGGTTTTGCCGACGGCATCGCTCTCCGGAAACAGTCGCTTGGCAAGCGCTTCATTCAGGACAATCGAGTGCGCCGCGGGAGAGCGATCGGATTCATTGAACGCACGGCCGCGTAGGATAGGAATTCCTAGCAGCGAAAAATAGTCCGGAGTCACCGCTCGCCACCCGATGACCCCTCCGATTCCCTGATCAGGCGCTAGTTCGGGCTCTCCTTCTGCGTGCAACGCGATATACGGCATGGTGCGCGCCGGCGCCGCAGGAGGAAGCGAATCGCTTAACGCGGCGGCGCTGACTCCCGGAAGTTCTTCGATCTTTCGTTCAACTCCTTCAAAGAATGCGAGGCGTTGCGCCGCCTGCGAATACTTTTGCTGCCCCAGGGTGAATTCTGCGGTGACGACGTTGTCGACATTGATCCCGAGCGGTTCGGACTGCAGGTTGAGCAGGCTGCGCACGAACAACAAGGCACCGGCCAGCAGCACAAGAGCCATCCATACCTGCCCAACCAGCAAAACCTGGCGCATTCGGGCTCGCCGAAAGCCCGCTCTCGCTACGACTCCCAGCAGCTGCGCGCTTGGTTTCTCCAGTGCAGGCACAGTTCCGAAGATGACTCCGGATATCAGCGCCGCCGCGATGGCCACCGCTGCTACTCTGCCGTCCACTGCTGCGTCCGCGAGATGTGGAATGCCGGCAGGTGCAACTCTCGCGAACAAGTGGACGATCGCGTAAGCGAGGGCCAGGCCTGCGGCGCCCCCAAAAACCGCCAGCACTAAGCTCTCCGTAAACCGCTGCCGGAATAGTCGCGCGCGCCCTGCTCCCAGTGCTGATCGAACGGCCAGCTCTTGTCGTCTGGCCGCACTGCGGGCCAATACGAGGTTCGCCGCGTTCGCGCATGCAATGAGCAACACCGCGATAGAAGAGATGAGCAGCAACCATGCAGCGCGGCGTGAACTGTGGATCTGAAAATCTCGGATGCCGCGAACCTCCAGGCGCAAAATCTTGCGGAATGGCGGTGGCGCCGACTCGACGAAGTCCCGAAATAACGGTTGAAGTTCCGCCCGCGCTTGCTCCAGAGTGCTCCCGGGTTTCACCCGTCCGAAAACACGCACCACCGGTCCCATCAAGTGACGCTGCAGGAGCGATTCATCGAGCGCCTCGGGCACCATCAGCCCCACGTGCGCCAGAGTAGGAAATTCAAAATTGCGCGGCAGGACTCCGACGATGCGTGTCGGGACGCCATCCAGGGATATGGTTCGATTCAGAACGCTGCGATCTCCACCGAAGCGGTCCTTCCATAGGCCATAGCTGAGCAAAGCAACCTTCGGCGAATTGGGCTGATCCTCCTGGCGGGTGAAGTTTCGCCCCAGCACTGGCTGAATCCCGAAGGTAGGCAGGAACGTTGAGGCCACGGACGCGCAGGTTGTCCGCACGGGGTCATTCTCGGTCACATCGCAGTCGCCCACTCCGGTCGACGAAGTAAAACCGGAGAACGCACTCTGGTGCTCTCGCCAGTCGAGATAGTTCGCTGCGAAAAGAAATTCTCCGTCAATGATGGGAGCGACGATGCCGACGGAGACCAGTTCATTCTCGTGCGCGTAGGGCAGGCTGTGAAAGAGCATGCGGTCCACAAGGCTGAACATCGCCGTCGTCGCGCCAACCCCCAGCGTCAGGGTGATCACGGCAACCGTCGTAAAGCCTGGGCTCCGGTGCAGCTGCCGAAATGAATAACGCATATCCTGGAGCAAGCCGGTCATGGGAAATCCTCACTCGTAACGCAGCGCAACGATTGGATCAACCTTGGCCGCGCGCCGCGCGGGTATCGATGCGGCGGAAATGGCGACCAGCACGATGAGCAAGGTTGCCAAACCCAGAGACAACGGATCGCTGCTCGAGATTCCAAAGAGTTGGCTGCGCACTGCCCTTCCCAACAGCAGCGATAAAGGCAGCGCTGCGGCCACTGCAATTCCTGCCAGCCATAGGACCTCCGCGAGTACTACGCGCACGACCGAAGCCCGCGTCGCTCCCAGAGCCATACGGATTCCGATCTCCGATGTCCTCTGCGCTGTGGAGTACGCCAGCACCCCGTAGAGGCCAATCGCTGCCATCAATGCCGCCAGGCCGCCGAAGCTTTCGGCAAGAAATGCGATCACACGCTCCGTGGTCAACGTGTCCTCCACTTGCTCGGTCATCGTTCGAAAACTGTCGAGAACCAGCTTCGCGTCGAGCGTCTGCATGGCTTGCCGGATGGTAGATTCCGCCGCTTCTGGCGCCTGCACTGTGCGGATGTAATAGCTCATCGCGCCGGGATCTTTCTCCTGCAGATAAGGAGTAAACGTTGTGGGCTTGATCTCGGCACGAACATTTTCATGCTTCGCATCCTTGACCACTCCGACGATTTCGATGTCGGGCTTCACATCACCGGCGCCTTGGGTGAAGTAATGTCCGAGGGCTCGGTCCGGGCTCCCAAAGAAACGACGCGCCAGGGTCTCATTGACTATGGCAACTTTTTGCGTTCCTGTCCGATCGACTTCCGTGAATTCGCGGCCTGCAATTAAGGGAACGCCCATTGCGGAGAAGTATCCGGGGCTCACCCTGGGATGCTCGACATTCATGTCTTCATCGTCGCGTGCCGCATAACCGGCGATGGTGATGTTGTTGCCCACGCCCTCATTCGCGAGCTCTGCGTCGGTCGTCGCAGCTACCGAGCGCACGGCGGGCGTCATGGCCAGCGTTTGCAGTATCCGGGTGTCGACCTCGGCATCTTCGCTGCGTGCATGCCCGGAGAGAGAGGGATCCACACGGAAGGTGACCAAATGATCTGTGGGAAATCCGACGTTGAGCGCCTTCAGATTGCGGAGACTGCGGACAAATAGGCTTGCCCCCACCAACAGCACGAGGCTGAGCCCGATTTGTAGGCCAACCGCAAATCGGCGGAAGCGCAGGGGCCCACCCCCGGCGATCACTTGTTGCTTCAGTGCAGGAACGAGATTGGGACGCCAGAATTGCAACGCCGGAGCCAGGCTAAAGAGCAAACTCGCCAGCACCGCGACCGCGAAATTGAAGGCGAGAATTCTTCCATCAACATGGGACGAGAACGGCAT